>JAKDLC010000222.1 GCA_030453055.1 Nitrosospira sp. | reverse complement strand
GGTATTGCTTTAAGTAAATTAGTGTTTATTTCCAACGCCTTGCGGCTGTCAGACCGACTACTTCGCTAAATCATCATTTTACCCTCGTTACGGCGATACCTCTCCCGACGCTACCGGATGGTGGTGCCCGCGCATGTGTCCCGATGCCTTTTGCCGCAGCTACGTGAGCAAACGCAACAATTGATCCGCCGTTAGCCCCAGGAGGCCAAACATGAGGTGGCTCATCACCTTGCCCAACATCGGCGTGAGCGGCCCAACTTCCAATCTCAGGTCGGGCATCAATTCCTGTTGAATAACCGACCACCGTTGCATTATCAATCCGCGTTGCGTAGTATTCATTTTGGGCGTAGATGTTTGTCTCGATAACTCACATCATGCCAGAAATGGCTGCGCCCAACCCCTCCTCACGTCTCTACACGTGAAATAAATTCCGCTCATCAAGCGAGTTTTGCAAGAGCCTCAATAAATATGTGAACAGCGGAGCGATCAATGCAAACCAGGCATCACAACACGTTGGACATTATTCCGGTGGACATGGCCGGTACCCTGGACGGCCTGTTCAGCGAGCGGGTGCGGCGCTCGCCGCAGAGCGTGGCTTATCGCGATTACGACCGGTCCACCGGCAAATGGCGCGACCTTACCTGGGAACAAATGGATCAGGGCGTCGCACGCTGGCAAGCTGCGCTCTCTCAGGAGAATCTGGTCCCCGGCGATCGGGTGGCGGTGATGTTGAGAAACTGTCCCGAATGGGTGATGTTCGAACATGCCGCGCTGAGACTGGGGCTCGTCGTCGTGCCGCTTTACACAGCCGATCGCGCCGAGAACGCCGCCTATATCCTGCGCGACGCCGGCGTCAGGATATTATTGCTGGAAGAGCTGGCGCAATGGCAAATGTTTGCCGAAGTGCGCGAACAGACTGGCGATCTGGTGCGCGTGGTGACGATCCAGAGCGATCCCGAAAAGGTTGACGACAGTCTCGTGCTTGCGCTGCATGACTGGCTGCCCGAGACCGTCGGAGAGCTACAGCGTGTCAATTGCGACCCTTATCGACTGGCCACGATCATCTACACTTCCGGCACCTCCGGCCGATCCAAGGGAGTGATGCTGAGCCATCACAACATACTCACCAACGCCCATGGCTGCTTGCAGAGTGTGCCCGTATGGCAGGACGATCTGCTGCTCTCGTTTCTGCCGCTGTCGCATACTTTCGAGCGCACGGCCGGCTACTATGTTCCGATGATGTGTGGGGCCACTGTCGCCTACGCGCGGTCGATTCAACAGCTGCAAGAGGATTTGCTGATCATCCGTCCGACTATTCTGGTGTCGGTGCCACGAATCTATGAGCGGGTTTACGCCGGTGTTCGCGCCAAGCTTGCGGAAGGCCCCGCGTTGAACCGTAAACTGTTCAATCTGGCAGTCGATATCGGTTACAGCCGCTTCGAATATCAGCAGCGGCGGGGTTCCTGGCGTGTTTCCCACACGCTGTGGCCGCTGCTGGAAAAACTGGTCGCGAGCAAGGTAATGGGCAAACTGGGGGGGCGGCTGCGTGGAGCGATGAGTGGCGGGGCGGCGTTGCCGGCTGACGTTTCGCGCGTGTTCATCGGCTTGGGGTTGCCTATCCTGCAAGGCTACGGCATGACTGAAAGCAGCCCGGTCGTATGCAGCAATACTTTCGAGAACAATGTCCCGGCCAGCGTGGGGCTGTGCATCCCGGGGGTCGAGGTCAAGCTCGGCGAGAACGACGCGCTGCTGATTCGCGGACCCAATGTAATGCTCGGTTACTGGAATGATCCGGAAGCCACCCAGGCCGTGCTGACGCCTGACGGCTGGCTTAATTCCGGCGATATTGCGCGAATCGATGAGAACGGGCGGATAACCATCACCGGGCGCCTGAAGGAAATCATCGTCATGTCCACCGGCGAGAAAATTCCGCCAGCGGACATGGAAGCAGCGATTCTGCGGGATTCATTATTCGAACAGGTGATGCTGATCGGCGAAGGACGTTCATATTTAAGTGCGCTGGTCGTTCTGAACCCCCGCAGTTGGGAAAGCCTGGCGGAGCAGTACAATCTTGATCGCGACTGGCATCACGTGCTACAAGACCGGAGGTTTGAAGAAATTCTGCTGGAAAGAATCGCGCAACAGATACGCGAGTTTCCCGGCTATGCCGGGATATACCGCGTGGCGCTGGCGCAGGAGCCATGGACCATCGAAAACGACATGCTTACCCCTACCTTGAAATTGCGGCGGGCGCGGGTACTGGACCGCCACCAGGCCGAAATAGCCAGACTCTATGAAGGGCACTGACGGATATTGACGCAGCGCTATAAACCGAATTTGCGGGCAACTCATCCTGCGAAACTCATATTTCCTTGAATTTTCTGATCCGCGGGCAAAGTGAAATTGAATAGCAATTCAGAAATCCAGACACCGCTGCCGAAAGGATGCGATCCGATTCTGCGTCTGACGCCAATGCCCACGGACACCAACTATGCCGGCGACGTATTCGGCGGCTGGATCATGGCGCAGGTGGACATTGCGGGCAGTCTGCCGGCGATCCGCCGCGCCCGCGGGCGGGTAGCCACCGTGGCGGTAAATTCCTTCGTTTTCAAACAACCGGTATTCGTCGGCGATGTGGTGAGCTTCTATGCCAGCATCGTCAAGGTCGGGCGCACCTCCATTACGGTGGATGTGGCAGTCTATGCCCAGCGAGGGCTGCGTCAAGGCTGCGACGAAATATGCATCAAGGTCACGGAGGCGGTACTGACTTACGTGGCGGTGGATGAGAATCGCAGGCCGCGAGTCGTCCCGCCGGAGTAAGGTAAAAATGGATCAAACTGGAGGCGATATTGAATAATAGTAAATTCATCGTGCGCAAAGCCGCCGTTCTGGGCGCGGGAGTAATGGGCGCGCAGATCGCGGCGCATCTGATCAACGCCAATGTCGAAACGCTGTTGTTCGAGCTTCCCGCTGAGCAGGGAGAGCCCAACGCCAACGTGGCCAAAGCGGTAGAGAGCCTGAAAAAGCAGGAGCCCGCACCGCTGTCGGTTCCGGCCAGGGCGGCTTTTATTCAGCCGGCGAATTACGACCAGCACCTCGAGTTGCTCAGCGAGTGCGATATCGTGATCGAAGCCATTGCCGAGCGCATGGACCGGAAAACCGAACTGTACCAGAAAATAGCGCCGCATCTGGGTGAGCACACGATTTTTGCCAGCAACACGTCGGGCCTTTCCATCGATCAGTTGGCGCAAGCGCTTCCCGAGACCCTGCGGCACCGTTTTTGCGGTATGCACTTTTTCAATCCGCCGCGCTACATGCACCTCGTAGAGTTGATTGCCTGCAAAGAAAGCGATGCCGCCATGCTCGACGATTTGGAAAAATTTCTGGTCACTTATTTGGGCAAGGGAGTGATCCGCGCAAAGGACACGCCCAATTTTATCGCCAATCGGGTAGGCGTATTTTCCATGCTCGCCACCATGCATCACGCCAGGGAATTCGGCCTCGGATTCGACCTGGTGGATGCGCTAACCGGTCCTCTCATCGGCCGCCCCAAAAGCGCCACTTTTCGTACTGCCGATGTGGTGGGACTGGATATTCTTGCCCATGTGATCCATACCATGCGCGATACGCTGCCGGACGATCCATGGCGCAAATACTATGCCGTACCCGACTGGCTGCAAGCGTTGATAAACAACGGCGCACTCGGACAGAAAACCAAACGCGGCGTATACGAGAAAGTGGGCAAGGAAATCCACGTGCTCGATCTTGCCGCGCAGAAATACCGTCTTTCCACGGCCAAGGCTGACGACGACCTGAAGGAATTACTCAAGCGTAAAGATTCCGCGGATAAATTTGCCGCGCTGCGAGCAAACCAGGATCCGCAGGCGCAATTCCTATGGGCGCTGTTTCGTGATCTGTTTCACTATTGCGCCGTCCACCTTGCGGCAATCGCCGATAACGCGCGTGACCTTGATTTCGCCATGCGCTGGGGGTTCGGCTGGAATCAGGGACCGTTTGAAATCTGGCAGGCGGCGGGATGGGGCGAGATTGCACGATGGATCGATGAGGATATCGCCGCGGGCAAGAGCATGAACGCAACGCCGCTGCCCGGCTGGGTACAGGAAATGGGACAAGGGATCAATCGGACGATAAACGAGGGTGTACAAGGTGTGCATAGGGCGCATGGTTCCTATGCGCCGGTCACCAATACCTTCCGCCCGCGTTCGGCATTGCCGGTTTATCGCCGGCAATTATTTCCGGACCGGCTCCTGAGCGAGGAAGTACAATACGGCAAGACCCTATTCGAAACGGATTCGGTGCGGATGTGG
>JAKDLC010000221.1 GCA_030453055.1 Nitrosospira sp. | reverse complement strand
AAGCAGCCGCTGAAACGGAAAGGATCCTCGTGTTGAGTGGCGAACGACGCCACCAGTACAATCGCGGTCAGCGCGAATGTCTCCAGCCAGCCGCCCCATGCCGATGCAGGATTACTGGTGTTGACGACTTCGATGCCCTCCAGCCAGGGTTTTTTCATGGCGTCTTCTGCTCCTGATCCGGTATGGATGCTCCCTGCAACTCGCGAATTTTCGCCAGGGTTTGCTGGCAGACATCCAATTCTTTGGTTAACGTACTTTTATTATTAGGCGCCGCGTCTCCCGCCAGCCACCGGCTGGCCCGCTCAACGTCATCGATGGATAACGGCATTACGTCTTCAGGCGAAGGCCCGGCCGGCTGCTGTCGCAAGAGATTGGAAATCGCCGTCAATTGCGCTGATACAGTAGTCTGCGCCTTTGGATCGTTGTTTCTTGCCGCGTCGGCGAACGCCGCCCACGCCGGCAACGAAAGCCGTTCGAGTTGACGCATCAGCGCAAAGCGGCGCGCGTTATCCATGGTTTTTGTAAAACCCCATCGCTCGCGCACCGACTGCCATTTCTCCGACTCATCCGCGTCGACGGGCTGCGCGCGCGGATCTTTCGATCCAAGGAAATACTCGGCCAAACGTGCGGGATATTGTACGTCAGCTTGATTGGAATGCTGTGACGCAAACATTTTCAGCGCATTGAGCCGGACATAGTTGGCGTTGGCGGGACATCCTGCCCACTCCATATTATCGGCTAATGTCAATGTCCACAAAAAATCCTTTGGTCTTGTCGTCAGCGACAGCAGATACCAGTCCGCCGCCTGAGCGGATTTACCCAGCGTGTGCTCTGCCGCCGCCAGTGCTTCCGCCACGGACGGATTGACCACCGCTTGACCGCGATACCGTTGAACCAGCGCCGTCAGCGATGGATTATCGATTTTTTTATCCGACAACAGCAGCCAGATCATCGCCTCGGTAGCTTCCGGGTCGGGCCCTCGCAGCCGCAGGAGTTGGCGTAGCGCATGGCTCGCCGCGTCCCGCTCTACACTGCTCATTTGGCGTATCGCTTGAAAATACCAGTAATCCGGCGCCTGCGCTATCGCCGACGGCGTCTCTTCCGCCAATGACAGCCAATGCACGACCTCTTCCCAATTTTTTCGCTTCCATGAAAAACGCATGAGACGCTGCAGGTCTTCGATGCGTCGTAAACGTTCCCATCCGTAACGCGCGAGACGCTCACTTTTTTTATCGTCGCGGTGACGCACCGCTAAACGTTGCAGGTTTTCGAGTATCTCCACGTCATTGGGCCGAAGAACCAGCGCCTTTTCGTAGGCTGTCTCCGCGTAGGCGTCCTGGCCCAACCGGGTGGCAACTTCAGCCAGCAACAACCAATACGCTTCGGCATACTCCGGATCGGGCGAATCGATCTCGCGCAACAGGTCAAAGCTTTTCTGCACATCTCCCGCTTCCTCATGGAGTCGGGCCAGCGCCAATTTCTGTCGCCCATTATTCGCGGCGGGCATATCCTCATGCACGGTGAGCGCCGCCTGGGGCCTGCCTTGAAGGGTCAGCACCTGCGCCAAAGCTTTCAGTGTCTCCACCGGATTATCGAAACGTTCGGCGTGAAGGCGCAACTGCTGCTCCAAATGAGGGGGTTGCACAACGTTGAGACCGGCTCTGACATAAGCCTCGGCTTCGACGCCGGTCAATTTGCGGCGCGTCATGATGGCTTCAAGCAATTGTACCAATGCCTTATGATCCGGTTTTGCCTGCGCAAGCGCGAAGGCCCGCGTTTCCGCCTCGCTATCGGCGGCCGCGCGCGCAAAAGACAGCCATAAAACCAGCGCCTCGTCCGGTCGCGCATTCCAGTCGTACACGCGGGCTACCAGCCGGTGGCGCTCGCTTCCGGCAATCATGGAGTCTCTCAAGCTCGCCGCGCCTTCAAGACTCTCGCTCAGCCGACCCATTGATACCTGTAATCGCACGATACGCTCGGTAATCGTCCGATCATCGGGCGATAACGTGCTCAACTCTTTCAGCCATGCCAATGCGCGCTCGCGATCCCCAAGCGGCTGCGCAATATTGGCCGCCAGAAGTAAAAGTTCGGCATCGCCCTTGACGGCGCCCAGCATCTGCACCGCGGATTTCAAAGCCTCCTGATCGATACCTGCCTTGAGGTAGGCGCGTAATGACGATTTCGCAATCTCCGCCTTTTTTTTCGCCGCCCGCTCAAGCATGAAAGCCTGGAACAAATCTCGCGCCGCCAATCGGGGCTGGTTAGCCGCCATACGCTGTTTTGCGGCAAAAACCAACCAACTCGACTTTCGATCGTCGCTTCCGCCCAATATGACAGGTAATTGCTCGAAGGTTTCGGCCAGCACCGAAGGTTCGGCAAACTGCTCCGCCAACACCACCACCTGCCGCAATTCCCTGTCATTGCGCGCAATATGCAGCAAGGTGGGAATGAGCTCGGTAATGCGGGCGCGCAGCGCCGCTTCAATCGCTTCGGGAGGCTGCCGGTAAATCTGTTGCAACGATAACTTAAGCTCCGCCAGACGGATTTCGTAGGTCAGATACGATTCCGGAGCGCGGTGCAAAGGACCGATGGCGGCAACCGCCTCATCGGTCAGGCCCGCTTCCGTCAATACCTGCACCAATGACAACCGCAGCGGAGTATTCCCGGGATCGGACTGGACCAGAACGCGAAGATACGCTACGGATAACGCATCTTTGGCCGAGAGGTTCGATGGGTCTCTGAATGCGGGCTGCCGGGGAAATAACACCCAGAATGCAATCAAAAGCACCGCACTCAAAAACAGTAATGCGGGTGCATTCAATAAAGATTCGCGATGGGTCTCAACATGCAAGGTTGAATTCCCCTGACGCATTTCTTTCCGGTATTATATAAACGGTATGCGAGTTCTCCCGCCGGGCCGTCAATGACGCGCCATCCACGCTTAATTTGCAGGACGCAGGGACTTTGAGCGTTAAATCCCCGCGCGGCTCGAACAAAAGGGTGGCGGACCCATTGGCGTTGATGTGCCACGATTTCAGCGGCGCACTCGCATCAAACAATCGCACGCCCGAAGCGTTGCCGCTACGTTCCGGCTTGAGAACGGCATGATTGCGCGCCAGATAAATATAGCGATCGGTCCCACGATCGGAATACCCGACCACATCATTGGAGATTTGGGGAATCATTTCCGAGACCGGCAATCGCACCGTTCTTAACGCGTCACCGAAGAGCAGCCAATTGCCATTCAGCGCGCGCGCAATGCTCGCTGTCTGAAAAGCCCGTGCGCGTTGCGCGTACTCATCGACCCAGAGGCTCATTACGTTTTCTTTTTGCTGTTCGTCGGCTAACTGATCCAGAAGCTCCACGCCGCCTGCATTCAACATCGCGTCGGCATGAAACGAAATCGACGAGGCGCGCAGCCGGCGTGGAAGGTCGAGTTCCCGGTTCCACTCGCTGATTTTGCCGAAATTCAGCGCCTCGCCGTACCAGAGCTGCGCAAACAGCGGCTCGCCGACTAACGGCGTCAAAACTTGCGTGCCCCAATAAGTAGGCCGCACAGTCGGAGAAAGATCCGCCAAGGATAAAGTCCCGCTTTGCCAGCTCAAGCCGCCGCCGCCGTAATGAGACAAATCGCCTTTCTCGGCAGCCGCCAGGGCGGCCGCACCGGGCTTGCCGTTACCCGACCAGATAAGCGACCGCGAAAATTTGGGCGCGACAGATTGCATGAATTCAATGGTTCCGGCGGTCTCGCGCGCCATCTCCGCCGCATAGTCCTCCATAAATACGCTATAGCGGTAGGGCTGCTGATTAGCGTCCGTTTTTCCCTCGAATATCCCCCAATAAAACGGATGGCTGTACGTATGACTTGCCAACCGAACCTGCGGCATGGCGGCTAATTGCCGGACCTTGTCACGCTGGGTTTCGTTGGTTACTTCCGCCTCGATAACACCCAGCGTTACCGGTGTGGTGCGCTTTTCGATCCATGCCCGAAGGCGGTCGATTGCTGCAACGCCATGCTCGTCCTTGGCAAACAGGCGGTCGCCGCGCACCTCGATCAGTCCGAATCGGCGCCCATTTTCCGTCGTTAAATCGAACACGGGCTGCACCGGCAAGCGTAGCGCGGCTTTGAAAAAAGCAAAAGGGTCCAGCAACCATTCATGGCGGCCCGACACACTCTCGCTTATTATGTGAGGATGCAACGCGTAGCCTCCCCATGCGCCGACGGCAATCGGATGAAACACGTTGTCGCCGTCGCTTAGCGTCAGCCATGCGCCTTTGCCATCGGGAACGCGAACATCCGGGGTGCCGCTGCCTACGACTGGCGCTGTGCCCGGCCTGCCCAATTTTTCGTGGGCGGCGTCGAGGTTGAGTTTGCGGGGTGGGGGTTGCAGCTTTCCCTGGT
>JAKDLC010000220.1 GCA_030453055.1 Nitrosospira sp. | reverse complement strand
CAGTTTTTAATCTCGCTATCCAACCGGGTTTCAAGTTCAAGATCCACCGGACAATGCAGAAGTGAACAACTGGGCGCGATCCACACCCTCTCGCCCAAGGCTGATTGCGCTCGCGACAGAATCGAAAGCGCCTGCGCCAGATCAGCGCGCCATACATTCCGTCCATCGATGATACCCAATGAAAGCACTTTGCCGGCTGGATAGCCTTCGAGAAAAACATCGAGCTGGTCCGGCGCGCGGCACAAATCAATATGCAAACCCTCCACCGGCAGTTTCTTCAAGCGGGCCGCATGGGCGTCCACCGCTTCAAAATAAGTGGCCAACAGCAACTTCGGCAGTTTGGTTTCAGTCTCACCCAAGGCGGCGTATGCGCGGTCCAGGCCTTCCAGCCAGCCATTATCCAAATCGAGCGCCAGCAACGGTTCATCAATTTGCACCCATTCCACGCCAAGGGATGCGAGTCGGGCCAAAATCTCGCGATAAACCGGCAGCAGACGTGTCAACAAGTCAAGGCGGTTGAAGCCGGGCTTCGTCTCTTTGCCAAGATACAGATAGGTTAGCGGGCCGATCAGTACAACCTTTGGTGAAATGCCAAGCGCCTTGGCTTCGGCGACTTCGTCGAAGAGCTGCGACGAAGCGAGGCGGAATTTTGTGTTCGCATCGAATTCCGGGACGATGTAATGATAGTTGGTATCGAACCACTTGGTCATCTCCATCGCCGGCTGACCTGACGTGCCGCGTGCCATTGCAAAATACATATCCAGCCCGATTTCGTTATCGCCCGCGTTGAATCGTGCAGGCGCCGCGCCAAGCAACGCCGTCATGTTCAGCATTTGATCATACAGCGCGAAATCGCCGGCCGGAATCAGGTCAATGCCCGCTTCGCGTTGCAAAATCCATTGTTGCTTCCGCAATTCCGCCGCCGTGGTTTGCAGCCGTTCTGCGTTGATGTCCCCGCGCCAGTACGCCTCAAGCGCCCGTTTCAGTTCTCGTCTTGCGCCGATGCGCGGAAAACCCAGGTTATGTGTCAATGCCATGTTTTGCCTCCGTTGTTGCTCAGTTCGCCAGCCTGGTTGCCGACTTAATTGTCCAAAGTAGCGATTGTGTGGCAGACTACACTATGAATCAAATGAAATTTTATAAAGAACTAATGAATAACATTCATAGATATGCTCGAACTACGCCATCTGCGCACGCTCGCGGCGCTGCATGAAACCGGTAGCGTGTCGCACGCCGCCAAGCGCGTCCACCTCACCCAGTCGGCGTTGTCCCATCAGATCAAAGTGCTGCAAAGCCATTATGGGTTGCCGATAATACAACGGCGGGGACAGTCCATCGAACTTACCGATGCCGGGAAACGCTTGGTGGCGCTTGCCGATAAAGTACTGCAAGAAATTCAGGCAACCGAACGGGATCTGGCAAAAATCTCGCAGCAACCATCAGGAAGCTTGCGCATCGTGCTGGAATGTCATACCTGTTTCGATTGGCTGATGCCGCTCATGGATGAATTCCGCCAGCATTGGCCGGATGTGGAACTGGATCTGGTGTCCGGGTTCCACAGTGATCCGGTCAAACTGCTGGAGGAAGGCGGCGCGGATGTGGTAATTGGATCGGAACACAAACGGCGGCGCGGAATTGTCCATCATCCGTTATTTCGTTTCGAGATTCTCGCAGTGCTGGCGCCGGAGCATCCCCTGCGCGGAAAACGGATATTGCATGCGGCGGACTTCGCCGGCGAAACGCTTATTACCTATCCGGTGCCGGAAGATCGTATCGATCTGATTCTTAACGTACTGAAACCCTCCGGCATAAACCCGCAGCGGCGCACGGCGGAGCTGACCGTCGCCATCCTGCAACTGGTGGCCAGCCGCCGCGGCGTCGCGGCTCTGCCCAGCTGGGGTCTCAAAAACTACGTCGATCACGACTACGTGATCGCCCGCCGCATCGGCGCCAATGGGTTATGGAGCGACCTGTACGCGTCGACGCTCAAGGAAACGGCGTCGCGCCCATATTTGCTTGATTTCCTGGTGACCGCGAGGAATACCTGTTTCGCGACGCTGGATGGAATCGTCCCGCTGGAATGAAGACCTTCTGACGACAGCCGGGAGGGGAAAGAGGGCCGGGGGGGAATAATGACTTGCAAAATCATCTGGTGAGCAAACGACGCATCGTTTGCTCACCATGAACGCACTGATTAACGCACACTCAGTGAACAGTAGCCGGGGCCTCGTTCTCACAGGCAAGATCTGAGCAATAATTCTCGTAGATTCCATCGAGAAAGCCCCATAGCGCTTCACATGCCCGCTGAGTCGCCGCCACCACTTCAGCCTGCTTTTCCGGGGTATCGGCAAAACGCTCGATCAACGCCCATTCCGCTTGTGAATGATGTACGTCGGCTTCCTGGTGTACCGTAAAGAATTCGTAACTGTCCGGGTCGTTCATGCCATAGAATTTGGCCAGACCGTCAATTTTCACGGCGGCAATTGCCGGTACCTGAGATTCAAACGCATGCATCGCCGCAAGACCCGCATAAAACGGCTGGTTCAGGCAGATGTCCCGGTACGTCGACACCAACCTGGCTGTGCCTGGCAAAGCCTTGGCGTTCGCCAGACTCTTGTCGCTCGACCCCAGGGCCAAAGCGAATGTCTTCCACAAGGCCGGGTGGTTCTTTTCGCCATGCTCTTCGCTGATCAGGTTTTTCAGTACTTCCTGACGCACGCTGATATCGCCGCTGTTGGTTTCGGTATGGAGATGCGGCGTATTGAAATGCACAGCGCTCAAATACGTCGGCTCGGCCAGTACGTTATGAAAATATTGTTCGGCATAGTGGCGCAACTGGTCTTTGGATAGCTTGCCTTCGGTCCAGGCCACGTAAAACGGATGCTTGAGCAGATGCCTGGCATCGATGATGGAATTAATCTTTTGCTTGAGAGACACATTGGTTGTCATGGTTTTCCTCTTGAACAGAGATGGGTAATCGGTCAGCATATCATCGCGAAATAATATCTTTAAGTCAAATTTTTAGGTTCAAGGCAACGTCCATGAAAAAATCATCACCATCATCACGCTCGGACAGCAGCGCAGTAACCTCCCTGTTTGATCGCGTCGCCAATATTGTGGAGTCGGCGCGAGGGCGAGTACTGCGTGCCGTCAACCACGAAACTGTCACCACGTACTGGTTGATTGGCCGTGAAATCGTGCAGATGCTACAAAGGGGCGAAGCGCGGGCGCAATATGGCAATGCTGTAATTACCGATTTAGCGGCACGTCTCACGGAGCACTACGGCGCAGGGTTCTCCGTTGCCAACCTAAAAAATTTCCGCCAGTTCTATCTGACGTATACAGACCAGATCGACGCGATTAGCCACCCATCGGGTAGCCAATTGGCGGCTCCCGTTAGTGCCAGTGAAATAAGCTCCCCAACGGGTAGCGAATTGCCGCCAGATTTTCACCCCAGCCTAAGTTGGTCACACTACCGCGCCCTGATGCGAGTAGATAACCGCACCGCCCGCCAGTTTTACGAAACAGAAGCCGTACAGGCCAACTGGTCGCGGCGCGACCTGGAGCGGCAAATTAACAGTTTGTTTTACGAGCGTCTGCTGGCAAGCACCGACAAAGCCACAATGCTCGAGGGCGTTCGACAAAACACTCCAACGCTCACCTCGCTAGACATGCTCAAAGACCCCTATGTGCTGGAGTTTCTTGATCTGCCGCAGGTGCCGCAACTGTACGAAAACCAGCTCGAACAAGCCATCATCGACAAGCTGCAACATTTTCTGCTGGAACTGGGACGTGGCTTTTCTTTCGTAGCAAGGCAAAAGCGGATGTGCTTTGACGACAAGGATTTTTACGTCGATCTGGTGTTCTATAACTACTTGCTCAAATGCTTCGTGCTCATCGACCTGAAAATCGGTGAGCTCACCCATCAGGACATCGGCCAGATGGACGGCTATGTGCGTATGTTTGAGGCCCACAGCAAGGTGCAAGGCGACAACCCCACTATCGGCCTGATTCTCTGCTCCGAAAAAAACGCCGCCGTCGCCCGTTACTCTGTGCTGAGCGACAGCCAGCAACTGTTCGCGGCCAAATATCAATTCACCCTGCCAAGCGAAGAAACACTCCAGCGCGAAATTCAGCGCGAGCGGGCGCTCATAGAAAACCAACTGGAATCCTGACTCATGAAAAAAATCGAAGCCACCAGCCCGGAAGCCCAGTCTGCAAACATTGTGGCCAGCAACATTGACCAGCTCAAAGTGCTGTTCCCCGAACTCGTCACCGAAGGCGCGGGCGGGGTAGCGGTCAACGTTGATGTGCTCAAAGCGCTGGTGGGGGACAATACTATCTCCGACGCCGACGAAAAATACGGCCTCAACTGGCACGGCAAGCGTCGCGCCCGCCAACTGGCGCTAACGCCG
>JAKDLC010000022.1 GCA_030453055.1 Nitrosospira sp. | reverse complement strand
TTTTCCTCGCAATGTCTTCGCTGGGGGTCTACAGCGTCGTCCTGGGGGGGTGGGCGTCGAACGACAAGTACTCGCTGCTGGGCGGCTTGCGGGCAGCGGCGCAGATGCTGAGCTACGAGGTCTTCATGGGACTCTCGTTGATGGGCGTCGTCATGCTGGCCGGTTCGTTCAATCTGCGCGATATCGTCGCAGCGCAGGAAGGCCTGTGGTTTTGCATACCTCAGATCATCGGGCTCATTACCTTCACCGTGGCCGGCATCGCTGAGGCACGCCGCCTGCCTTTCGATCTGCCCGAGGCGGAGAACGAGCTGGTGGCCGGCTTTCATACCGAATATTCCAGCATGAAGTTCGGTCTGTTCTTCATCGGCGAATACATTGGCATCATGCTTATCTCGGCAATGATCGTGACATTATTCTTCGGCGGCTGGCTGGGGCCGTTATTGCCACCGTTGATATGGTTCCTGCTCAAGACCTCCATCGTCATCGGTTTTTTCTTTCTGTTGCGGGCATCGTTGCCGCGGCCCCGCTATGACCAGCTGATGGCCTACGGCTGGAAACTGATGTTGCCGCTGACGCTTGTCAATTTGTTGGTCACGGCGGCAATCGTGCTGACGTGGGAACGATGACAACCGTGTTATCCGAAGCTTGAGGAGGAAATGACATGTGGAATTCCATGAAGACAATGTGCATCATCTTTTTGCACATGTTCCGGCGCAGATCGACGATTCAGTACCCGGACGAGAAACCCTATATTCCGCCTCGCTGGCGCGGGCGTATCATTTTGAGCCGCGATCCGGACGGGGAGGAGCGCTGCGTGGCATGCTATCTCTGCGCCGCCGCTTGCCCGGTGGACTGCATTGCGCTCCAGGCCACGGAAGACGAGCATGGCCGGCGCTACCCGGAATTTTTTCGGATCAATTTTTCACGTTGTATTTTCTGCGGTTACTGCGAAGAGGCTTGTCCCACCGACGCGATCCAGCTCACCTCGGATTTTGAGATGGGTGAATACGAACGGAAGAACCTGGTTTACGAAAAAGAGGATCTGTTGATCGATGGCACCGGCAAATACCCCGACTATAACTTTTATCGCGTCGCCGGCCTTGCCATCGATGCCAAGCATAAGGGCGACGCCGAGAACGAGGCGCCACCGGTGGACTTGCATCGCCTGCTGCCCTGATTCCTACAACTACCGGATTCAGGATTATGGAAATGACATTTTATCTATCCGGGGCCATCGCCATCGCCGCGACGCTGATGGTTATCGTGGGATTGAACGCGGTGCATGCGCTGCTTTACCTGATCGTCTCGCTGCTTGCCGTCGCAGTCGTGTTCTACGTACTCGGCGCGCCCTTTGCGGCGGCGCTGGAGATCATCATCTACGCCGGCGCAATCATGGTGCTGTTCGTGTTCGTGATGATGATGCTCAACCTCGGCAAGGCCGCATCGGCAAGGGAGCGAGATTGGCTGAGCCCCGGGGTATGGACGGGTCCTGCCATCCTGGCGGCGCTGCTGCTGGCCGAGTTGCTGTATATCGTCGCGCAAGGCGGCGGCAAACTCTCCGGCATCGCCGTAGTGGATTCGAAGGAGGTCGGCATCATCCTCTTCGGGCCCTATCTTCTCGGCGTTGAACTGGCTTCACTGCTGCTGCTGGCAGGACTGGTCGGGGCTTGCCATCTGGGCTGGCATGAGAGCGGGCAGAGGAATGGGCGCGACCATGAGCACGGCTGAAGCCGTGGCCGCCATCCCCATGCATCATGGGCTGATGCTTGCGGCAATCCTGTTCGCGCTGGGAATGATTGGCGTCCTGGTACGGCGCAACTTGATTTTCATCCTGATGTCGATTGAAATCATGCTTAATGCGGCGGGGCTTGCGTTTGTGGTTGCTGGCGCAAGCTGGGGGCAGGCGGACGGGCAGGTGATGTTCATTTTTATCCTGTCCCTGACGGCTGCGGAAGTCTCGGTCGGCTTGGCGCTGCTGCTGTTGCTCCATCGCCGCTTCCAGACCCTGGATGCCGACGCGGTGAGCAAGATGCGAGGATAACATGCTGTCCCTGCTCTGGCTTATTCCCACGCTGCCTCTGGCCGGTTTCCTGGTGCTGGCGCTCAGTGGAAGATATCTGGGGCATCGCAGCATTGCGGTAATCGGGACGAGCTCGGTGGCTCTCTCGGCGCTCATCGCCATCCTGATCGGGATAGACTTCATCGCTGCGCCACCGCCGGGCTTTGTTTTCCGGCAGGAAGCATGGACCTGGATTGCTGTGGCCGGTTTTTCGCCAGGGATCGGCTTTTATCTTGACGCATTATCACTGGTGATGGTCCTGGTGGTGACGGTCATCAGTTTTCTGATACACCTTTATTCCACTGAGTTCATGAGCGGCGATGAGGGCTATGCGCGCTTTTTCGCCTATATGAATCTCTTCGTCGGCTCGATGTGCATCCTGGTACTTGCCGACAATCTGCTGTTTCTTTATCTGGGTTGGGAAGGAGTGGGGCTTTGCAGCTATCTGCTGATCGGATTCTGGTATCGGGATCCTGTCAACGGGCGCGCGGCACGCAAAGCGTTTATCGTGACCCGGATCGGCGATACTGCCATGGCGATCGGCTTTTTTCTGTTGTTTACCCATCTGGGAACCCTCGATATCCAGCCACTGATGCAGCGTGCCGGCCAACAATGGCCGGAGGGGTCAGGGCTCGCCATCGTTACTGCGGCACTTTTGCTTGCCGGTGCGGTGGGCAAATCCGCGCAGCTTCCATTACAGACCTGGCTGCCTGATGCAATGGCCGGGCCTACGCCGGTGAGCGCGCTGATCCATGCCGCAACCATGGTAACGGCAGGCGTATATCTGATCGCCCGCACGCATGCGCTCTTTACGCTCGCACCAGTGGTGCAGCTCGCGGTAGCAGTGATCGGCGCCCTTACCCTGCTGCTGGCGGGATTCAGTGCGCTCGCCCAGAACGACATCAAGCGGGTGCTGGCCTATTCGACCATCAGCCAGATCGGTTATATGTTCCTGGCTCTTGGAGTAGGTGCCTGGTCAGCGGCCATTTTTCACCTGATGACGCACGCCTTCTTCAAGGCTTTGCTGTTTCTGAGCGCAGGCGTGGTCGTCATGAGCCTGCACGAGGAACATGATATTTTCCGGATGGGTGCACTGAGGAAAAAACTTCCCGTCGCATTCTGGACTTTTCTGATTGGCAGCGCATCGCTCGCGGCGCTGCCGCTCGTTACTGCGGGCTTCTACAGCAAGGACCTGATTCTTTGGCAGGCCTGGTCGGCAGCAGGAGGGAATCCATGGTTATGGGCCGCGGGATGGGGAGGTGCAATATTGACCGGCCTCTACATCTTTCGCGTGGTGTTTCTCGTCTTTTTCGGTGAAGCGAGGACGGCGACGCCTCCCGAAACCAGACGGCCAGGGCTGCGCATAACGATACCGCTTATCGTTCTTGCCGCACTCTCTCTAGTCGGCGGATGGATTGAAACGCCACCTTTTCTCGGCAATTCAACGCTGTTTTCCAGCTTTGTTCAGCATGCCTTGCCGCCGGCTCAGGTCGTTCATGACGGTAAAAATGACGAAACCATTCTGGAGCTGCTCGCAATTGCTGCCTCTCTTGGCAGCATCGCGTTGGCGTACCTGTTGTTTTTGAGATATCCCGCCTTCCTCCATGGACTGATGCTGATCCCGGCATTGGCAAGAATCCGGAAGTTCTGGCATTTTGGCTGGGGTTTCGACCGTTTTTATGAGTTTCTGTTTGTCCGGCCCTATCTCTGGCTTGCGTACGCCGATCGGCATGACGTGATCGACAGTATCTACAGCATGGCGACTTCATACCTACTCAGGTGGTTCCGGAAGGTCGATCGGCACGACGTGATCGACAATATCTACAGCGGCCTGGCCGAGCTTTGTCTGTTTCTCTATCGCGCCTTGAGTGCAACGCAAAACGGGCAGGTACGCCGCTACGCGGCGGCGATTGCCGCCGGATCGATCGGTATTATATTCATCGGGGTATTCGCATGATTCTCTCCGCATTAATTTTCATCCTGGTGGCCGGCGGTTTGCTGGCATGGGTGGCGAATCGGTGGCGTCCGGACTCTGCGAAGTGGGTTGCGCTGGCTACGGTGGGCATCGAGCTCGTATTGACGATATGGCTTTGGCTGCAATCTGCCAGCGTTATGGCTCTTCCCGCTCACGGGGGGTGGCTTGCCGAGATCAGGGCGGAGTGGATCCCGCGTTTCGGAGTGAGCTTTCATCTGGCCATGGATGGAATAAGCCTCATCCTGGTCATGCTGACCGCTTTCCTCGGCGTGGTGGCGGTGGCCTGCTCCTGGACCGAAATCCGGGAACGCGAGGGGTTCTTCTACTTCAACCTGCTGTGGACTCTGGCAGGGGCGGTCGGCGTATTCCTTGCGCTGGACCTGTTTCTGTTTTTATTCTTCTGGGAGCTGATGCTGGTGCCGATGTATTTCATGATTATGATCTGGGGCCATGAGAAGCGGCTGTATGCATCGATCAAGTTCTTCATTTACGTAGAGGGGAGCGGCCTGTTCATGCTGGTGGCAATTCTTGCACTGGTATTCGTCCACTACCGCAGCACCGGAGTCCTGACATTCGATTATTTCGATCTGTTGAATACGGCCATGTCTCCCTCCACCGGGCTGTGGATCATGCTCGGCTTTTTCATTGCGTTCGCAGTCAAGACGCCCATCGTGCTATTTCACACCTGGCTGCCGGACGCACATACCGAGGCGCCGACAGCAGGAAGCGTGATTCTTGCAGGCGTGCTGCTGAAAACCGGAGCCTACGGGCTATTGCGCTTCGTTGTTCCGCTATTTCCCGAGGCGGCGGGGTATTTTGCCCCGGTGGCGATGGCGTTGGGAGCAACCGGAGTTCTCTATGGCGCTTTCCTGGCGTTCGCCCAGACGGATTTGAAGCGTCTCGTGGCCTACACCAGTGTGAGTCACCTGGGCTTTGTGGTGCTCGGGATATTCGCCTGGAATCCCTGGTCGCTTGGGGGGGCCGTGATGCAAATGCTCGCACACGGCATCAGTACGGGAGCACTGTTTGTAATCGCAGGCATTTTGCAGGAGCGGACCCACACACGCGATATGCGTCGCTTTGAAGGCCTGTGGAGCGTCATGCCGCGCCTGGCGGCAATGGGATTGTTTTTTGCCATTGCCACGCTTGGGCTGCCGGGCATGGGTAATTTCGTCGGCGAATTCCTGATACTGATGGGATTATACGGCGTCAGCAGCGTGCTGGCGTCCGTCGCCGCAGTGGCATTTGTCGCCAGTGTCGTGTATGCGCTTGCGCTGGTGCAGAAAACTTTTCATGGCGAGAATACGCATGGTTGGCGACTACATGATCTGTCAGGCCGGGAAATGGCGACCCTGGGTGCGATGGCCGCCGTCACGCTCTGGCTTGGCCTGTATCCGCAGCCAATCCTCGACGCCGCGGCGCCTGCCCTTAATGGGCTGCGAGACCTGACGGCCGGTCAGTACCAAACGGATCTGGAATGATCCTCACACGTTCCGACATCATGGTCTTGATGCCACTGATCATTGTCGCGGCGAGTGCGGTGGGGGTGATGCTGACCGTCGCATTCACCCGGCGCCCGCAGGCGTCGATGATTTTGACGTTACTGGGGCTGATCTTCTCCTTCGCCGCGCTACCCTTTGCTGCGAACTTCGGGCCACGCCAGATTACACCACTGCTGATCGTAGACAACTACACGTTGTTTTACATGGGCCTCGTTTTCACCGCAACCTTTGTCGTCACGGTGCTGTGCTACCGCTATTTCGGTGGTCGCGAAAGCCGTCACAACGCTCTGTACGTCCTGCTGCTGCTGGCGGCGCTGGGGGGCGCGGTGCTGGTGGCAAGCAGTCATTTTGCTTCATTCCTGCTCGGACTCGAACTGCTCAGCATTTCGCTTTTTGCGCTGATCGCCTATCCGAAAAATGCCGAGCGTCCGCTTGAAGCCGGTATCAAGTATCTGATCCTGGCGGGTTTTTCTTCCGCACTCCTTCTGTTCGGCATGGCGCTGATTTACGCGCAGCTGGGAACGATGCAATTCACGCAAATTGGCGTCATGCTTGCCGCTCACGAGCAACGGCTCGACGCTTACGGGCTCGCCGGACTTGCGCTGATCGTAGCCGGGGCCGGGTTCAAGCTGGCGCTGGTGCCATTCCATATGTGGACCCCGGATATATATGAAGGCGCTCCCGCGCCGGTAACCGCGTTTATCGCCACGGTTTCAAAAGGCGCCATGCTTGCCATGCTGCTTCGCTACTTTCTCGCGACGGGGGCGTACCAGTCCCAATCGGTCACGCTGGCGCTGAGTCTGATCGCGGCCGCGACGATTCTGGTGGGAAACCTGCTCGCCTTGCAACAGGACAACATCAAGCGGATTCTTGCTTATTCGTCGATCGCCCAGCTTGGCTACCTACTGGTGGGCTTTCTGGCCTTCGGTGCGATAGCGGCCGAGGCGGTGACTTATTATCTTGCCGCCTATTTTGTTGCGATGCTGGGCGCCTTCGGCGTTATTACCGTATTGTCGAGAGGCGCGCCGGAAGAGGACAGCGATATGCTCATCAATTATGTCGGGCTGTTCTGGCACAGGCCGTGGCTGGCTGGGGTGTTGACGGTCATGTTGCTGTCACTCGCAGGCATCCCGCTGACCATGGGTTTCGTCGGCAAGTTCTACGTGCTCGCAGCCGCAGTCAGTGCATCGTTATGGCTGCTTGCCATCGTCCTGGTGATTGGCAGCGCGATCGGACTGTACTATTACCTGCGGATTATCGCGGTAATGTACGCGCCTGACCCAAGGGCGGCGCCTGAACGAGAGGAGGCGTTCGGGGTATCGGCTTCCCCGGCGGAGAGCATAACGCTGGCCGCGCTGACACTGGTGCTGACGTCGCTGGGCGTCTACCCGGCCCTTCTCATTCATGGGATTGAAGCACCGGCTGTGCATCTCGGTTGGCTGTCGACGTTTCCGGTCTTGGTCTGTTCGATTTAGCCGCTTTTTCAAGGTGCGGTCCCAAACATCATCCCAAACTGAATATGTCTTTCAGCTCCGCGTTGCTTAGATTTCCTATCCATTTTTCCCCTGTACCCACGGTCAGGTCAGCCAAATCGCGTTTGGATTGAATCATGTCATCGATGCGTTCCTCGAACGTGGCGCGGGTAATCAAGCGGTGCACTTGCACGTTGTGCTGCTGGCCGATACGATAGGCGCGATCCGTTGCCTGTGCCTCGACCGCCGGGTTCCACCACAGGTCGAAGTGAATCACGTTGGCGGCGGCCGTCAGGTTGAGGCCGGTGCCCCCCGCTTTTAACGACAGCAGAAATACGCGTTCCGTGCGGTCATTCTGAAAGCGGTCCACCATGGTGTCACGTGTTTTCCGCGCGACACCACCGTGCAGGAATTGTGGTTCGCGTCCGAATCGTGCCTTGATCCATTTCGACAGCAATTCACCCGCTTCGCGGAATTGCGTAAATACCAGAACTTTTTCATGGGTGGCGAACAGGGGTTCGAGCAGATCAAGAAACAGTTCCGCCTTGCCTGACAAGTTGGCGCCGGCATCTCCCTTTTTAAGATATTGCGCGGGATGGTTGCAAATCTGCTTCAAGGCCATGATCATCTGCAACACCAATCCCTGGCGCTTGAACGTGTCGGATTCGCCATCGATCACCCGCAAGGCTTCGCGCACCACGGATTCATACAGTGCGGTCTGTTCCCGGGTCAACTCGCAGTATTGATTCTGTTCAATTTTGTCCGGTAAATCGCTGATAATGCTTTTGTCCGACTTGAGCCGCCGCAACAGGAATGGACTGGTGACGCGCTTGAAGCGATGGACGGCATGGTGATCATGGTGGCTCTGTATGGGTACCGCAAACTCCCTGGTAAAACTGGTGAGATTACCCATAAATCCACGATTGGCAAAATCCATGATGCTCCAGTATTCGGATAGCCGGTTTTCGACAGGGGTGCCGGTCAAGGCGACAAAAGCCTGCGCCGGGATGGATTTTACGGCCCTGGTTTGTGCGGCCGCGGGATTCTTGATATTTTGCGCTTCATCCACAATGACCAAGCGCCAGGACTGCGTTTTGAGCTTGGGTAGATCCATGCGCGCCATGCCGTAGGTCGTTAGCAGTATATCCGGCCGCTCTTTTTCCAGTATCCGCGCAGTGCCGTGAAAAACGTCCACTGTCAGCGTGGGTGCAAAGCGAGCGATTTCCTTTGTCCAGTTGGTGAGCAGGCTGGTTGGCACGATAACCAGCGCTTTCGCTTCGTTCAGGCTTCCCTCTTCCTTGAGTTTAAGCAACGTGACGATGATCTGCAACGTTTTACCCAAACCCATGTCATCGGCGATGATGCCGCCAAAGCCGGCGCGAATATTGCGGTACAACCAGGCATAACCGCGTTCCTGATACGGCCGCAGGACCGCATTGAGCGCACCGGGTAGCGGCACATCGCCGATTTCGGTGAGTTCGCGAATGATGCCGCGCGCCTGCGCATCGAGCGTTATCGGTGTCCCGAGATACTCTTCGGCCAAGGCAATGCGCAGCAGTTCGGCACCGGTGGCCCGCGGTGGTTTTTCCAGTTGCAAGCGCAGCCGTTCAATCTCGGCGGGGTCGAGATACACATATTCGCTTTTGAACCGCACAACGCCGTGGGCGGTCTTGACCAATTTCTCAAACTCGGCGCGGGTCAGTGGTACGGAACCAATCGCCACGGTCCAATCGAAACTGAATAGGTCACCCGCATTGAGATAACCCGATGCCCCAATGTCTTTACCCGACATCTTCATCGATAAGCGCGGTCGCAGCACGCGATCCAGAGCCTTGGGCAGCAGTGCGCGTATTCCAAGCAGCCGGATGATCGGCAGCGTGTCGAACAGGAATGAGGGTAATGCTTCGGATTTCAGGGGAATCGGCGCGGTCGCGCCGGCACTGATATAGCCGTTGAAAGCCGGAAAAAATTCCGCCAGCAGCGAAGTGGTTTGCAGCACGCCATAGCGGCTGGCCTGCCATGCGCTATCCGTCAGCAGATCGGCAAACGGGACCGGTTCCTGCAATGGCGCCTCGCGTGCCGCCACACCCAGCGACAAGCCAAATCCGGTCCTGTCTTCCTCAAGCCGCAAGACGGGTACATAGGTGTGCTGGCCAATGTGAAAGCGTGATAACCATAACTGCACCCCGGCCGTCACCGCACCTTCACCGGGTCCATCAAACCGGGTGCGGCCATGGCCAAAGAATAAGTCGATAAGTTTGTTGCCAAGCGGTTTTTCCTTACCGGAATCACTCCAGCGGCGGATGAATTCATCCAGAAACAAACCGCATAGCGCGATGGCTTGCGCCTCGCCGGAGAGATTCACCTCCTTGTGGCCATTGCGGTGAGTCAATAATCCTGATGGAAGCAGCGTTGCCAGCTGACCGGTCAAAGCCTGAACGGTCTCATCCAGCACCGCCGGCAACCAACGTATGCCTACGCCGGATTTACCCGCATCGAATCCCTGCGGCAATACCGCGCCTTGCGCCAACAGATGCAAACTGGCCATGCGGGCATGGTACATGGCCGCCACTTCCGGCTGAAGATCGGGCAAATCGGCCTCGGTCAATTGCTGCAGCGCGGATATCAAATCCGGCCAGCGCTCCAGCGTCGTCAAACCGGCCAGCATTGGCTGATATTCGTTATCGAGCATGATCCGTGGCTTGTCAGTGGGTGCAATGGCCGGCGTTGCATCACCCGCTTCCGCGGCGACTTCAAGCGCACGGCGGGCATTCCTGATCACCCGTTTCATCACCTTTTCGTAGGTGTTACGAAAATCGCCATGCTGAAAAAAAGTCGGATTCGCCGGCAGTACGCTTACCAGAGAGGCGGCGAGGTTGGGCAGGGTGGAATAATCGAGTGTGGTGTAGTCCTCCTGATCAGGGTCATCCCGCGCCGAAGTTGCATCCTGCTGCGGCGGGCGCAGCAAGGCATCCACCGTCGGCAATGCGGCCTCGGCTTCGCGTTCGATGGCGATATGGCGGGTTTTGAGTTCCCGGGCGAGGTCGACGCCCTTCAATGCGAACACCATAAAGGGATTACCATCGATTTCCCGGCTGATCAGATAAATAACGGCAGCCAGGTGTTTGCATGGCACGGCCCAATCCGGACAAGAGCAGCGCATGGAAAGATCGCTCCAGCGCGCCGGGAAAATAGCAACCTTGAGCATTCTGGCTCGCTCCAATACAGCGGGGTCAAGCTCACGGTTGAGCATTTTCGAGATGATCACAGGATCGAGCGCCAGTGCGTCGAGCAATGCCTTGGCCTGCTGCCGGGGCATTGCCGGGACTTCGATCTCCGCGCTGTAAGGCCGTGGGCGAGAGCCTTTTACCTTGGCGTGAATTTTTCCATGCTGAATCTCGATTTTCGTCACCGCGCCTTTGTTGGCGTAACTGCGCCCGCGTGGTAAGCGGTTGTCATAGTCGATCTGCGATAGCGCGTTGAGCCACTGCGCGCCCCACCAGGTTTGTCCATAATTGCCACGTGCCGTCATGACTCAAGGATTTCCGGAAAAATTGAATGGTTATTGTCGTGCGAAGCGATTGTTTTCAACGTGCTCATAGCTTTAATGGTTTTACGTAACCGGTCATTTCAAAATAGCCACGGCCAGCGGGTTTGCCATCACGGCTGACCGTGACTGCGCCCTCCCAATAGACCGCGCCGACCGATTGCCGCGAGTCGAGTTCCTGATCGTCTTGCAAAGGTGTGAGCAGCCATTCGGTCGCGCCGGTTTGAATCCGCATCGATACCGGGTACGTGGCGTCGGTGCGCGGCGAGCGCCAGGTACGCTGCGGATCAAACCGTACCTGTTCCGGCGTGAAGAGCGTGATGCGACCGGAGGCGTCGCGCAGCGCGGCATACGCCCATATCTCATCCCCATTCTTACCGCGAATCTGAAATGCCATCAGCGAGGAACCGTCGTCGAGATTGGCCCCGACCCAATCCCATCCGTCGGCATCCGGATCGAGATAGGCTGTGGACCACTCGTGGTCGAGCCAGGCGACACCGTTGACAGTCACGGGTTTGCCGTCGCGCGTCACGGTTCCGGTAACCTGTAAATGCGGTTCACTGTAGTAATAGCTGGCTTGTTCCGGTCGCGGCCCTTTGCGCGAAAAGCCGTTATCGCCTTGCAGCATCGGCATTTGTGATGGGGTCAGCGACAACTGCAACGTAAAGTCGTTCGCTTTTATGTTTGCCTGATAACGGCCGTTTTCATCGCGCATCATGCGCCAATCGTCCAGCTTGACATCCGTATTGCCCTCTTTGGTATAGGCCAGGCCGAAGCCCTCGCGCGCGCTCTTTTGGTCATGCAGCAATTTTCCGACAGCCGGATCAGACAGCGCCGCGTGCGCAATGATAAGCTGCCTGGGCGCAAAGCGGCTCGGATTGGCAGGGTCGGTTTCAGTCGCGGAGCGGAAAAAAGTGATTTGAAAACCGAGCGGTTTTTTGTCGGGAGTTTCCAACCAGCCGGTTACATACCACCATTCGGTGCGGAAGCCGGGATGGGCTCCGAAGTCGTGAGGAAAGGTAAGCGCGATGCCAGGGACCACCTGGGAAAACTGAGGGGGCGCAGCGGAAACGAAAGTCGCAGCGAAGCTCAACGATAAAATTGTCATCCTCGTGAATGCCGAGATCCAGCGTTTACGTTCACGAGAACAACGTATGCCGCTTGAGTTGCAATCAAGAAAGTGCATTACCAATCCTCCCGTACCGCACGTATTGCGTTGCCCGAGACCGCGTTGCGCCCCGACACCAGCGCAGTCAATGCGGCCAATATCAGCAATACCAGCGCCACCGCCATCAAACTCTTCCAGGGCAGACTCAATTGCATGGTCCAATGGAATGACTGCGGATTCACGATGAAAACGAGAATCAGGCTGATGCACCAGCCGAGGACGGCGCCGAGCACAATGCCGAGCGCGGTCAGCAAGCCGCCTTCCACCGCCAGCATACCGAGAATCTGGCGGCGCGTCACCCCGATATGGCGCAATATGCCAAACTCCTTGGCGCGTGCCAAAGTCTGTGCCGAGAAACTCGTCGCCACGCCGAGCAGTCCGATAATAATCGCGACCGCTTCCAGCAAGTAGGTTACCGCAAAACTGCGGTCGAAAATATTCAGGCTCAACGCACGGATCTGGCCGCGTTCGGAAAATTCCAGGGCGCTGCCGAACGGCAAGCGTTTCAATGACGCAATCGCTTGCTCGGATGCTACACCCGCTTGCAGCCAAAGCGCCGCATCGTTCACCTTCCGATCGCCCGACAGCGCCTGATAATCCGCCAGCTGCATCTGTATCGCGCCGAATTGCCGTCCATAGTCGCGCCACACGCCTGCTACCACGAAGGTGGGCCGAGAACCGCCGATGGGTAACGTCATCCGCTTGCCAAGCGTATAACCATATAGATCGACCATCGCTTCCGAGACCCAGATGGGTATCGCATCCTTCGGGAGCAGGGCGGGCGCAATCACTTCACCTGTCATCGGCAAGGTATTGCCGGGATTGGTCATGTCGATGGGCCGGGCAATCAGCGCAACGCCGGGCCGGCCCGGATCGAGCGTTAGCTGCGATGAGCGGAAAAAATCGGCGCGGGAAATGCCGGGCGTGGCGGCGAGGGCTTTCATTTCCTCCGGTGTAAGGCCGCGCGTATCGCCGCTTACCGCCGTCTGTACGTATAAATCGGCGGGCAGGATATGCTTTAGCCAATCATCGACCGAGACCCGAAAACTGGTTACCATGATCGCCATCGCAGCGACCAGGCTGAAGCTCGCCAGCACTCCCCCCAAAGCAATGGCGGCCTGGTTGGACGCATTGGCCAGCCGCGCCAACGCCAGTATCGGCACGGCCCTGGATGTGCGCCGGGTTATGGCGAAAAATACGGCGGAGAAGATCAATGCGGAAAGACGCGGCATGAGTGCAATGCCGCCGATCAGTAACAGCGCTACCGCGAGATAGCCAAAGACGGGTAAACTGAAAATCGGCGGCAATTGCGTAAGTACGCCTCCCGACGCCAGGCAAATCAGGGCGGGCCAAGGGGTCGCCAGTTTCGAGAGCGCAGCGTCTTCGCTTCCGGACTTGAGTGCCGGCGCGGGATTCGCGCTTGCCGCCTCCCAGGCGGGGGCGGCGCTGCCCAACAAGGTGACGCCCAGTCCCAGAACGAAAAAGACCGCAGCGGCAAATGGGTCAAAATGCATGCTTGGTTTTACTCCGGGAAAGAATCCGCTTCCCAGATCTCCACCGAAAACATGCAGCGCCGCAGCGGCCATCGCATAGCCCAGGAGAAGACCGAACAGCGAGCCAATGGCGCCAAGGGTGGCCCCCTCCAATAAAATCTGCCCCAGCAGTTGCCTGCGCGTGAGCCCAAGCACCCGCAACAACGCAAACTGGTGGCGCCGCCGGAGGACCGACAGCACCTGCGTCGAGAATACCAGAAATGCGCCGGTGAATAGCGCCACCAGCGCCAGCATATTCAGATTGACGCGATAGGCGCGCGACATATTGGCGACGCGCGCCTCCTGATCCGCCGTTTCCGTAACGAGGTATTGCGCGCCCAGTTCCTGTGCCAGTGCCGCCTTGAACGCGTCGTGATGAATGCCTGGCGACAATTTCAATTCGATGCGCGACAGTTGGCCGATACGCTGGAAGTGCCATTGCGCCGCGCCGATGTCCATCACGCCGATGCGTTGCCCCGCGCGGGCTCGCACCAAACCACCGGCGATCCGCAGCGTAATGGTTTGAGTTCCGACGCGCAGTGGCAGAGGATCGCCTCGCTTCACCTTCAGCCATTCCATTGCCGCCGGGGAAAGAAAAATGGCGTCGTCGGCGAGGATATCGAACAACCTGTCTTCGGCCGGGATGCCGATCAAATCCGGCGCGATGTCCGCGGCGCGAAAAATATCCAGTCCGAGAATTTTTAAGGTGGTGCGTTTTCGTTCATTCGGAAGGGAGGGGACAGCGACATCGAGTTCCAATACCGGGTTGGCCAGTTCGACATTGTCGCGCAGGGCCAGAGCGGGGTATAGCGATTCGTCGAACGTGGTTTGTGTGCCGCGCACTTGCAGGTCGGATTGTCCGGAGAGACTTTTGGCGGCAGCGGAAAACTCGTTGAAGGCAGCCGTATTGATCAGGTGAATCGCAAATCCGAGCGACACTCCAAGCGCAATGGCAATGATGGCAACGATGGCCTGCGCCCGATGAGCTGCCATTCGCCCGATAACAACCAGC
>JAKDLC010000219.1 GCA_030453055.1 Nitrosospira sp. | reverse complement strand
TGATTCATATTATAAATGATAATAATTATCAGTAGAGCGCCACATGAATACTACCATGGATAAACCACAACCGGCGTCCTCTTATCAGCGCCTCCAAGAGCTTCTTGCGATTCCCGAAAGACAGCGAAGCGAAGCCCAATGGGATGAGATCAACGAACTTGAAATTACCCTGACTCCGGTCAACCGGGCCATCACTTCAGAGCAAAGCGCGCGGCGGAGGGCTGCTGCGCCCGGTCAGCCCAAACCACACAATGGCACGCAGGGCAAGAGACCGCTGAAGAAGCTTCGCAAGAGACCGCCTAAGGGAAGTGCGCCATAACCCTGAATATGATTTGATGTCTTGAGAAACATGAAAGGAGGAATTATGCAACTGACCACTACTCCGAGCATTGAGGGTAAGCGTATCACGAAGTACTGCGGTGTCATTGCCGGTGAAGCAATCCTCGGCGCCAATCTATTCAAAGATCTTTTTGCGGGAATTCGGGATCTGGTGGGAGGGCGTTCCGCAACCTACGAGAAGGAGCTTCAGCGCGCCCGCGAGATCGCACTGGAAGAGCTGGGGCAGCGTGCTCTGGATCTCGGTGCAAATGCAGTGATTGGTATCGATATCGATTACGAAATAATGGGTAAAGACAACGGCATGTTGATGGTTTCCGCGAGCGGCACTGCGGTAATCGTTGAGATGCTTGAGTAAGGGCTTCTCAAGGCGCTATGCAACTAATGCAACTATGTAGATACTCTGTTCGCTGTCAACGATATTTTTATTTTTTTCTTTATGCAGGCACATTGCCTACGCCTACTCCCCTTTACCCTGTCATTCCCGCGAAAGCGGGAATCCATGGGTTTCCCGGTTGCCCGAACTCACCCGCCGCAGGATGACAGCCTGGTTCCAGTCAGCGTTGGATTCCCGCTTTCGCGGGAATGACGAAGCTTGCGTAGGATGGGTGGAGTGAAGCGCAACCCCATCAAGGCAAAGAGGGGCACGGGAAAGCGCAACCTGGCCTACCATGGAATCGTCTGGCCATCATAGGCGAAAAATTTTCCCGAGTCGGCCAGAGTAAGATGACTGATGACTTGTCGCATGCCGGATACGCTTCGGGTGGTGGAGATCAATGCGTTCGGTCCGCCCATCTCCGTCTGTACCCATCCGGGGTGCAACACCACCGCGGTGACGCCGGCCGGTTTCAGGTCGATGGCCAGACTCTTCACAACCATATTCACCGCTGCCTTGCTTGACCGGTAAATATAACTGCCGCCGCCGCTGTTGTCTTCGATACTGCCCATTTTGCTGCTGATGGCTGCGATAATTTTTTGATTGCTTCGGGCGATCTGGGCGCCGAACGCCTGGGCCATCTTCATCGAAGCTATGGTATTGACGAGAAATGCGTGGGTCCATGCCCTATAATCGATAGGGTCGTCCTTATGCGAAGCCGTATAGATGCCGGCATTGTTAAGGAGCAGATCGATGGATTCATGGGTCAGTGACAGCGCCAACCTTTCAATCTGCGCAGGATCAGCGACATTGAGCGCATGCACCTCGATCTGTCCAGGATATCTGGCGGCCAGGGCATTGAGCGTATCCGTTTTTTTCGGATCGCGGCTGCAAGCCAGAACCCGCCAATCATCCGCGGCATATTGCCTGACGAACTCCAGTCCTATTCCGCGGTTGGCGCCGGTAATCAACGTGGTTTTCATGTTTCCTCCTTACGTGCATCGGATGGCTGAATGTGTCGGAGTTTTACCAGGGTATTCTGGCGCCGAAGTTATGAAGAATCAGTGCCGGAAAGCGAACATCGAAAAATGGCGGGAGATCAAGTTTGACCGAATACTCGCACAAATGTATAAAAATTTGAATAAATAACGGAGAGACGGTCATGACGCAGCGAACTGCATTGGTTACCGGCGCGTCCAGCGGTATCGGGAGGGCTACGGCGGTGCTTCTTGCCGAAAATGGCTATTACGTATTTGCCGCGGCGCGGCGGTTGGACAAGCTGGAACAGATCCGTTCCGATCGCATCGAGCCGATCGGGCTGGATGTGATCGATGAAGAAGCCATTCGAAGAACGGTGAATCACGTCATATCGACTAAGGGACGAATCGATGTGCTGATCAACAACGCGGCGTTCGGTCAGTTGGGCGCTATCGAATGTGTTTCGATGGAGGCGGCTCATCGACAGTTTGAAGTTAACGTTTTTGGCTACGCGCGATTCATGCAAGCAGTTCTGCCGCACATGCGGGAGCGGAAATCAGGGCGCATTGTAAATATTACTTCGGCCATGGGCAAGATATCAACGCCGGGTTTTGGTTGGTATGCGGCTTCCAAACACGCCATAGAGGCGCTAACCGACGCCGTGCGCGGCGAGGTGATGGAATTCGGAGTCAAGGTCGTCCTTATTGCGCCCGGTCTGATCAAGACGGAGTTTGTACCCAAGCAGCTGGCGCTGCTCGATACGATTGCGCACCCTCCCGCTTATCAGAAAGTTGTTGACGGTCTTCATCACCTTTTGGCTCATGAACCAAAATCGCCGGGTCCCGCGATCATTGCGCAGGCGGTGCTCGATGCCGTTGTAAGCGCCAATCCTCCCGTGCGACACGCGCTGCCGCTTGATTCAAAATTGGCCGTGGCGGCAAGATGGTTGTTCGGTGCTCGTCTCTTTGCCTGGATAATCCGGCGGCAGATGAACTTCTAAGATGGTATGTGGGATATGTGGGATGTATATGAGGCAGCGGCGTATCATGCTTTATCAATCTTCAGGCGTTTTCTTCGTTGAAGAAAAGAGATCCCATGAGGCGATAAACAGCGCTGCGATTACCGGGCCAATGATGAAACCGTTTACGCCGAAAAAGACGATGCCGCCAAGCGTCGTGATAAGTATCACATAATCGGGTATCTGGGTGTCCTTGCCAACGAGCAACGGACGTAAGAGATTATCGACCAATCCGATCACGAGCGCGCCAAAGACGATGAGGGTTATCCCTTGCCAAAGGGCTCCGGTAAGCAGGAAATAGATCGCTACCGGCACCCAGATCAATCCGGCGCCAGCCGGCAGTAGAGAGAGCAGGCCCATGATGAATCCCCATAACAGCGCTCCCCGTATATCGAGAAATGAAAACATCATGCCGCCTAGGGTGCCTTGCACCACGGCGACGGCAAGATTACCCTTCACCGTGGCGCGAACGACCGTGGTGAATTTCCTGAACAAATACCGCTTGTGTTCCATGTTTAACGGAATCGCTTGCTTGATTCTCGCCGATAAAGCGGCTCCGGCACGCAGCAGAAAATACAGCAGATACAGCATGATGACGAAACTGACGATGAACTCCAAGGTATTCTGGCCAATAGCGAGCGCCTCTGTGGCGACGATCTGGCTTGCCTGCAAAGCGATGTTTGACAGCATGTCCGTAAGATCGGAAATACTGGTTACTCCGGCGTTATTCAGCAGATCGGTCACCCATGATGGCAAGGCGCTCATGATTTGCTGAAAATATGCGCCGAAATTCAGCTCGCCAGTACGGATGCGTTGATAGAGGGCTACCGCCTCCTGCACCAGCGCCGCCGTCATCAATGTCAATGGGAGAATGACCATGATCAGACAGAGAAACACGGTAGTGAGCGCGGCAAGGTTCTGGCGCTGGTGCGAGACAGCCAGCAACCGGCGATAAAGCGGCGCGAACAGGATGGCGAGAATGGTGCCCCAGAATACCGCACCGAAGAATGGCAGAAGAATCCATCCGAATGCCAGAGAGACGGCGATCAACAGGAGCAGGAAGGTTTTTTGTTGTAGCTCCGGGGAATTCATATCGATCGGGGTAGTGAAGTAAAGGCCCAATCCTACCTTAACTTGGTCTCAAGCGGGATAGCACGGCGAGAAAAAGAAGGCGAGACTGTGGCGCGCGCAGTTTGGCTTTTCTTCGTTGATCAGAACGGGCAAGCGGCTGCTTATTGAACCACGCCGTCGGAAGGCTCAACAAGAGAAGTTCACACGGATTGTAGAGGCGTCTCAGCCGATTGTGATCAGATCGATAGCATCGGCGCCCCGAGCTACATCACAATGAACCATCTATTCAAAATTCCGAAGAGCGATATCAGACCGAGAATTAATACAATGAGGGCTACCAACGTTTTATCCGTTTTCATCACCGTTCCTCCTTCTTAAATTGATGAGTACATTCAAGTTAGAAGCATAACCATAATTTAAACATGGTTAAGTGTAGCGCAGTATTCGTGTGATGGATATGGTTTTTATTTTGACCTTTATTTTGAACAATCGCAGCAGGAGCAAATATCTGCTGTAGAACCCAAAAAAACAGGAGCCCCGCAATTTTCCGGTTATTCAACCCGGATGTTTCATAAATTAACACGCGTCCTTGCTGGTCTTTTGTTTCGTATGGGAATTTTGCTCAGTCGGGCGTATGAATAACTACGCCGCTCTTTCACAAAATCCCCCTACAAAACAAAATCCTGCGCGATCATCACGCGAATT
>JAKDLC010000218.1 GCA_030453055.1 Nitrosospira sp. | reverse complement strand
CGTTTACGTGCGGCTTCGTCCGCTCAAATTTGCTCTTTGCCATGATTTGCCCTTTTATTAATACCTTTTCTTTTTATATCCGGATTTTTGAATTTAAACGCCTATGGAGCCCATGGCCAGGATTGAACTGGCGACCTCTCCCTTACCAAGGGAGTGCTCTGCCACTGAGCTACATGGGCAAGCACCGTTCCGCCTTTAACATAACAACAATAACCAATGAATTTTCTATGACCTACCTCTTCTTCAGCCCACAATCTGGAGCGGGTGAAGGGAATCGAACCCTCGTCGTAAGCTTGGAAGGCTTCTGCTCTACCATTGAGCTACACCCGCATGGATAGAGTCAGCCAATCAGCCATTGCCCACCCTGCCACACCCTACTTTTCCCCCACTCTACTTCTCTACACAAGGCTCATCAGGATCGGCGGCGCCAAAGCCCAAGCAACGTAACCCAAGGTAACGGCGGCAGATACCAGCCTCCTGTTTGGTGGAGGGGGAAGGATTCGAACCTTCGAAGGCAGAGCCGTCAGATTTACAGTCTGATCCCTTTGACCGCTCGGGAACCCCTCCAAACGAAACTGCCAATTGTGAATGCTTTAGACTGACAAGTCAACGTGCATTTAGGGTTTCTGTGCTTGCGCGGCCGGGATACCCGGTAATATTCAGTGTGCAGACCCTTGACGCAGGCCTAATAGCTCAACATCGAATATCAACGCCGCATTCGGTGGGATTACGCTACCGGCTCCGCGTGAACCGTAGGCCATCTCGGCGGGAATAATCAGCGTGCGCTGCCCGCCCACTTTCATACCGGTAACACCTCGATCCCAGCCCTTGATTACACGTCCTGCGCCCAGCAGAAAAGAAAAAGGCGTGCCGCGATCGCGGGAACTATCAAATTTTGCCCCCTTATTCTCGGGTGCGGTTGGATCATAAAGCCAGCCGGTATAATGGACTTCGACTGTTTTGCCGATAACCGCTTCTTCTCCGGTTCCTATTTTTGTATCCTTTTTTACGAGTTCAGTCACGTTGGTTCCCTTTTTCGTTTCGGAAAATGCAGCTTGGGGCAGAAGAATCATGCCCAATACCAATATACTCATGCTAATCAGTGTGTTTACTTTAACCATGGCTACCTCGGAAGTTAAATTGGAATCATTGCAGGATTATCGAAGGACATCTGTAAAAATCTAGCCCGGATATTTCATAAATTCGCCTGTTGAGGACGCTCGTCAATCTATGAAACATCGGGCGGCTATACGTCAAGGATATATCGCGTCAACATTTTCGATCATAACGCTGCAACTCTCGAATATTATACCCGGTATGTTAGTCTGCACCGCGGCCCGATTAAATGAGCCCGCTAAGTAAGCCCGCCAGGTCCGCAATTACCATCAATAATCAGAGAAGACACACACCTCATGCAGGAGCGATTAAACGAGGAGATACAGGAGCGACATGAGGCGGATTCCACGGAGGCGAATTCCGCGCGCCCGCATGGTTCTCGCGTGATGCGCGCCCTGTATTTAACAGTCGGCTTCGCCGCCCTGATACTGGGGGTTGTAGGGATAGTGGTGCCGGTGTTACCCACGACCCCTTTTGTACTGCTGGCCGCCGCCTGCTTCGCTCGCAGCTCGAAACGCTTTCACGACAAACTCCTGGCCAACCCTATCGCAGGTCCAATCATCCGCGAATGGATCGAGCACCGCAGCATCCCGCGCCGGGTAAAACGCTGGGTATACCTACTGATGGCGCTGTCGTTCGGTGGTTCCATTCTGTTGATGCCCTCTGCCTTGTATCAGGTGATGCTGGCTGTGCTGGGTGTCATTCTGGTTGCATTTATCTGGCGCATACCGGTAAGAGATATTGATACCAGCGCGTGACCGGCGTATTCCACCGAAACTGGACACTCAGTCCACGCAAACTGGACAGTTAGAGCGTAGCGACGCGGGGGATTGTTTTTTTTCTCCTGATTTGCGGGTTTAGTCAAATCTTTTTTGCGTTTTCTGAAGAAGTACCGCATTGGCGTGCCGTGCTATGGGCAACAGATATGCTGTTAGCAACCGATATGCTTGACGTATCGCATATTACTCTTTACCATGCAGCGGCATGATCGTCAGCTATCGGGATAGGCGAACCGGAACGTTCGCCAAAGGAAAACGCGTCAAGGCTTTCGACGGCTTCGCGCGCAAGGCGGAACGGCACCTCGACCAGCTCGACGCGGCGACTTCGATGAGGGACCTGGATTTACCGGGAAACCGCCTTGAAGCGTTGAAGGGCGATCGAAAAGGCCAATACAGCATTCGTATCAACGATCAGTGGCGGATCTGCTTTGAATGGCCGAAAGAGGCTCGCGGCCCGAGCAATGTCGAGATCGTGGATTATCACTAGGAGGTAAATTATGGGACGTAGTGTTATTCATCCCGGCGAGCATCTGGCCGAACAACTGGCGGCGCTCGATATGAGCGCGGCGGCGCTCGGGCGTCAACTCAAGGTGCCGCCCAACCGCATTACTGAAATTCTGAACGGCCAGCGCGCCATCACCGGCGACACGGCGCTGCGTCTCGGGCATTTCTTCGGCACCAGCCCGCAATTCTGGCTGAATCTGCAGACGATCCATGACTTGCGCGTGGCCGAGCAGAAGACCGGCGCGGTCATCAAGGCCTTGCCAACGCTGAACACACGTCAGAAAAAGCAGAACAGCAATCAACCGCAGGTGGCGTAAAAAAAAGCAAACGTCATACCGGTGAAAGCCGCTATCCAGCGTTCAAGGCACGCTATTGTTCGTTTGGACTGGACCGGATTTATAGTATTTGCTCGCCCGATCAATAGAAAAGGCCCGGTGCATGGTCATTGCAGCCGGGCCGGGGTTACAACTATATGGAGGTATGAGTAGTCACCCTGTGTCATATCATACAAGCTTTAAGCGCTGTGCCTATTGGACTGAAGTACAACATAGGCGTGCCGTGGCGGGAAGCGTTTCCCAATCCGTTGGCGCCAGTCGTCGACGCCAAGATACTTGGAGCATATAAGTTTTATTATAGCGTCTGACAAACCCATACAGTACCTATTTATCCAAGACTTGCATCACCCTCGCGGGTGATGCATGGCATGTATCTGCTTCAGCCGCTCGCGCGCCACATGCGTATATATCTGGGTGGTGGAAATATCGGCATGGCCCAGCAACATTTGCACGACGCGCAGGTCGGCGCCGTGGTTGAGCAGATGCGTCGCAAAAGCGTGGCGCAACGTATGCGGCGACAAGGCCTTGCCGATACCCGCGCGGCGTGCGTGGCGCTTGATCAGATGCCAGAAAGCCTGGCGTGTCATGGCTGCGCCGCGAGACGTAACGAACAGCGCATTACTGACCTTTCCGCCCAGCAGCACGGATCGGATTTCCTTTGTATAGCGAATGACCCACTCCAGCGCCTCCTCGCCCAGGGGCGCCAAACGCTCCTTTCCGCCCTTGCCCATTACGCGTATGACACCCATGTTCAGGCTGATTTGCGCGATCTCGAGGCTAACCAGTTCCGATACCCGCAGCCCGCTGGCGTATAACACCTCGAGCATGGTGCGATCACGCAAACCCAACGGTTGAGCCACATCAGGCACGTTGAGCAGCGCTTCCACGTCTGCTTCGGTCAGGCTTGCGGGCAGGCCGCGGGGAAGCTTGGGCGTATCGATGTTGAGACTGGGGTCTGCCCGGATTTTTCCCTGGCGTAACAGAAAGCGGTAGAACCGCTTCAAACTCGACAGTTCACGGCTCGTCGTGCTGGCCTTGACCCTGACCGAAACCTTATAGGCAAGAAACTCAAGCAGATCGGAATGCGTTGCGGCTATCAGTTCACTGTCATTCCACTTTTGCCTGGCCAGCCAGTCGCCAAATTGCTGCAGATCGCCGCGGTAACTCTCCAAGGTATTGCGGGACAGGCCGTCCTCCAGCCATAAGGCATCCAGAAACTCGTCCAGCAATGCGGCGTTAAGCTCAGACGCGCTCATGCTGCAACAGCCAGCGTTTGATGGCAAGCGGGACTCCGTTGCTTGCGTTCATGAAGCCGCCCAGACCACCGTTTCTGGCAATGACGCGATGACATGGAATGACGACGGGAAGCCGGTTGGCGCCACACGCCTGACCCACGGCGCGGGGAGCCGAGTGCAACTGCGTGGCGATATCGGCATAGCTGCGGGTCGTGCCGCTGGAGATGTGCTGAATGGCATGCCATACCCGGCGTTGGTGGATGGTGCCGCCAATGTGCAGCGACAAATCAAATACAAAACGGGAATCCGCCAGGTATGCCTGCAATTGATCGCAAACTTCTGTCGCAAAAAGATTTTTCGGCGCCAGTGGCGGCGTATCGAGAGGCAGATATTCGATATCGGTCAACCAGTCCTCGTCGGTGCGAATACCAAGAACGGCGAATGGCGCGGCGAATTTTGCCTGATAGTCAACGATTGCTTTTGCTTTCAAAATAATCTCCGGTTTGTTCATGACAGCGCAGCTAGCCTAATATTGC
>JAKDLC010000217.1 GCA_030453055.1 Nitrosospira sp. | reverse complement strand
ACGGGTATATTTGAACAGAATGTAAATGACGACGCCCACTTCGCCGGCGCGCGTTTCGGTATCATGCACCCGCACCACGATACGGCTCGAATCCACATAATCCACCACACCCCCGCGCACTGCCTGTACCGCGGTTCCGGAATCCACCGCCACCACACGCTCGATCCCGGTACCAACCAGCGATTTCTCGGCACGAAGGCAAGGCACTGCCTGTCGTTGCATGTTGGAGCCCATCAATGCGCGATTGGCGTCATCATGTTCCAGAAATGGAATCAGTGAAGCAGCTACCGACACGATCTGCGCCGGCGCCACATCCATATACTCGATACGATCCGGCGTCGCTAAAGTGAATTCATTCTTGTGACGGCAGGAAACGATGTCGTTGGTGAATTTGCCGCGGCGATCCAGTTCCGCGTTTGCCTGGGCAATTACATACTGTCCCTCCTCAATGGCCGACAAATAGTCGATTTCATCGGTGACGCTGGCATTCTTTACTTTTCGGTATGGGGTCTCCATGAATCCATATTCGTTAGTGCGGGCATACAACGCCAGTGAATTAATCAAGCCAATGTTCGGGCCTTCCGGCGTTTCAATCGGACACACTCGGCCATAATGGGTAGGATGCACATCTCGCACCTCAAACCCGGCACGCTCACGCGTCAGTCCGCCTGGTCCCAACGCGGAAACACGGCGTTTGTGAGTAATCTCGGAGAGCGGGTTGGTCTGATCCATGAATTGCGACAGCTGACTGGAGCCGAAGAACTCGCGTACCGCGGCCGATACCGGCTTCGCGTTAATCAGGTCATGGGGCATCAGATTATCTGATTCAGCCTGGCTAAGACGTTCTTTCACCGCCCGTTCGACCCGCACCAAACCGGAACGGAACTGGTTTTCGGCAAGTTCACCGACAGAGCGAACGCGGCGATTACCGAGATGATCGATGTCGTCGATCTCACCGCGGCCATTGCGCAGCTCAACCAGAATCTTGATGACCGCAATGATGTCCTCATTCGACAGTGTGGTGGAACCGTTCAATTCACCCCTACCGACGCGACGATTGAATTTCATTCGTCCCACTACCGAAAGGTCATAGCGTTCCGGCGCATAGAATAATCCATTGAATAACGCCTTGACTGCTTCCTCGGTAGGCGGCTCGCCGGGACGCATCATGCGATAGATCGCCACTTGCGCGGCCATCTGGTCGGCGGAGTCGTCTATTCTCAAGGTTTGTGATATGTATGCGCCCTGATCAAGATCGTTCGTATAAATGGTGTGAATCTGTTCTATATTCGCTTCGTGCAGCTTTGCGAGTAAAACTTCCGTGATCTCATCGTTGGCGAGCGCCACGACTTCACCGGTTTCCTTATCCACGACGTTATGAGCCAGTATCCGGCCCAGCAGGAAATCTTCCGGCGCCGCAAGTTTGGCTATGCCCGCTTGCTGCATTTCACGTACGTGCTTGACGGTGATGCGTTTGTCTTTCTGGACGATAATCTTGCCGTTTTTGGTGGCAATATCGAAGCGCGCCATCTCGCCGCGCAAACGTTCCGGTATCAGTTCGAATAGAATGCCTTTTTTTGACAGGTGAAAGGTATCGAAGGAAAAGAAATCCGAAAGAATCTGCTCGGGGGTATAACCTATCGCTTTCAGCAACGCAGTAATTGGCATTTTACGGCGCCGGTCAACACGGAAGTAGAGATAATCCTTGGGGTCGAACTCGAAATCGAGCCAGGAACCGCGGTACGGAATAATGCGCGCGGAAAAGAGCAATTTGCCGGACGAGTGCGTTTTGCCGCGATCATGCTCGAAAAACACCCCGGGTGAACGGTGCAATTGAGACACAATCACGCGTTCGGTGCCGTTAATGACGAATGATCCCGTGTTGGTCATGAGCGGGATCTCTCCCATGTAAACTTCCTGTTCCTTCACCTCTCTCACTGTCGGCTTGGAAGCTTCCTTATCCATGATCGTCAGCCGCACTTTGGCGCGTAGCGGAGAAGCGTAAGTAAGACCACGCTGCTGACATTCCTTGACATCGAATGGCGGAGTACCCAGTACATAGTTAACGAAGTCGAGACGGGCATTCCTGGAATGGCTCTCGATCGGGAAAATCGAAACAAAGGCCGCCTGCAAGCCGTGACCGGCGCGATGATCGGGCTCGACCTGAGCTTGCAGGAAAGCTGCGTACGATTCGATCTGGGTAGCAAGGAGAAACGGGATCGGCAAAACGCTGGCGCGCTTGGCGAAACTTTTACGGATACGCTTTTTCTCGGTGAACGAATAGCTCATGAAATCTCTCCGGGAGGTCAGATGACAGGTGGACAGAAAATGGGGGGAGCAGAGTATCTGTTTCTAAGCTACTATCGTGCTACGTGTCTGCGGCACAATAAATGCGCGAATCCTGCTGTGAAAAGACCACGGTCTGACGGCGTACCTCAGCCGTCAGCGGGTCTGATCGTATTACCGCTATTTAATCTCGCAGGTCGCACCGGCTTCGGCAAGCTGCTTCTGGATCGCTTCGGCGTCGGCCTTGGGGATCCCTTCCTTGACTGCCTTGGGTGCGCCGTCCACCAGATCTTTGGCTTCTTTCAAGCCCAGGCCGGTAACCGCGCGCACCACTTTGATCACGTTAACCTTGCTGTCACCGACTACGGTAAGGATCACGGAAAATTCCGTTTGTTCCTCCACGGCGGCAGCGGCGGCGCCTGCTGCGGGAGCAGCGCTCGCAACGGCCACAGCGGCGGCGGAAACACCAAACTTTTCTTCCATTTCCTTAATCAGTTGGGAGAGCTCCAGCACGGTCATGTTCGCAATCGATTCTAAAATTTCTGCTTTGGCTATCGCCATGATTTTCTCCTGATAAATTTAATCTACTGGTTGTGTTACGGTCTCAAGTGATTTTGAGACCGGGACTAAGCGGCTTGCTTCTGATCGCGTACCGCTCCGAGACCGCGCACGAAACGGGTTGGCACCTCGTTGAGTGTCCGCACGAAATTGCCGATGGGCGCCTGCATCGTGCCTAGCAGCCTCGAAAGCAATTCGTCGCGGCTCGGGAGGGCGGCGAGATTTGCGATCTCCTTGCCGGACATTACGAAATTAGCCATGGCGCCTGCTTTGATCACCAACTTGTCGTTGCCTTTGGAAAATTCGTATAGCACCTTCGCTGCCGCTACCGGATCGCTTCCAATACCGTATGCCAGCGGTCCCACCATATACTCGGAAAGCCCGGTAAATGGCGTATCTGCAACCGCACGCCGCGCGAGAGAGTTCTTGAGTACACGGAAATATATCCCCGATTGACGCGCCTTCGCACGCAACTGGGTCAACTGTCCGACTTCAAGCCCGCGGTACTCCGCAATGATAATGGCCTGCGCCTTTGCGACCTGGGAACTCACTTCAGCGACCACCGCTTTTTTCTCTTCTAGATTTAGACTCAAGGCACATTCTCCATCTGTTAAATACGGTATCAAGTTTCGAGTCTGATAAAACCCGCGACCTCATCTCGATACCGCGAACCGGCGACCTTAAATCAGGAGATAAATTTGTTCCTGTTTTCTGGATACGCCATCTGCGTTGGGCGCTTGGAGATGGTCAAAAGCCGGAAGGAAAAGGCGGATGATTTACACGTCCCGCCTAACCTACTTTCCATCTCACCTGCAATTAAGTTCTCAAGTGATGGCGCGCCAGTAAATAATGGTTTTTTACAGCTCATTATTTACTATCCTGCTATCCGCCATTCGCTCAACAACCCCGACGGTCTTTGACAACCCACCGGATCGGCGCAATACGCCTCTCCCGTGGCCCAAAGTCTTACCCATTCATTCTCACCGCATGCTGGCCTGATCCACCCGGACCCCTATACCCATCGTGCTGGAAACGGATATCTTTCTCAGATAAATGCCTTTGGATGCAGCAGGTTTGGATTTGATAAGCGCATCCACCAGCGCCAGCATATTTTGCTTTAATGCATCCACGCTGAACGATGCACGGCCAATGGTGCATTGAACAATGCCGGCTTTGTCGGCGCGATATTGCACCTGGCCCGCCTTGGCGTTTTTAACGGCGCCCGCGACGTCCGGTGTCACCGTACCCACCTTGGGGTTGGGCATCAAGCCGCGCGGGCCGAGCACCTGTCCTAATTGCCCAACGATACGCATGGCGTCAGGGCTGGCGATAGCAACGTCAAAATTGATATTGCCTGCTTTGATTTGTTCCGCCAAGTCTTCAAACCCGACGATGTCGGCCCCTGCAGCAAGCGCTTCCTTAGCCTTGTCACCCTGGGCGAATACCGCGATGCGAACGGTCTTGCCTATACCCGCCGGCAACACCACGGAGCCACGTACCGTCTGGTCGGATTTTTTTGCATCTATGCCGAGATTGACAGCGACGTCAACTGATTCATCAAATTTTGCAGTGGCCGTTTCCTTGATGATCTTGAGCGCATCCGGCAGCGGATAGGGTTTGCTACGATCCACCTTTCCGGTGATCGCCTTGAAACGTTTGGATATGTGCGCCACGT
>JAKDLC010000216.1 GCA_030453055.1 Nitrosospira sp. | reverse complement strand
GGATGGCCAGACGCGAGAGGTTGTCTTTCGTTTGGGTGTCGGGTTTCACAGCGACGATACTCGCAAGCTCGTGCAGCGCTTTCGTGGCCCGGCAGCGGCGCATGAGGTTCTGGATAGCGTGCACCGCTATTGGGTACGCACCCTTGGCGTGGTACAGGTCGAGACGCCCGACCCGGCGCTCGATGTGATGATGAACGGCTGGCTCGTATATCAAGTGATAGCTTGCCGCCTGTGGGGGCGCAGCGGCTATTATCAATCCGGGGGAGCTTTCGGATTCCGTGATCAGTTGCAGGATGTCATGTCGCTGGTTCACGCTCAACCCACCCTTGTTCGCGAGCATCTGCTCCGGTCGGCGGGGCGCCAGTTTATTGAAGGCGATGTTCAACATTGGTGGCATCCGCCCGGAGGCCGTGGCGTACGGACCCGTTGTTCGGACGATTATCTCTGGCTGCCCATGGCGGTCTGTCGCTATATTGCCGCTACCGGCGATACCGGCGTGCTGGACGTACCCCTACCGTTCCTTGAGGGACGCCCGGTCGGCGCCGACGAGGACTCATACTATGACTTGCCGGTTCGTTCTGCGCAGGCTGCAAATCTATACGAGCATTGCGTGCGCGCGGTCGTGCATGGCCTGCGATTCGGCGAACATGGCCTTCCGCTCATGGGTAGCGGTGACTGGAACGACGGAATGAACCTGGTCGGATTTCATGGCCGCGGCGAAAGTATCTGGTTGGCTTTCTTCCTGTACGATGTGCTCCTTCAATTTTCCGATCTTGCTCAACGGCGCGACGATACGGCGTTCGCCACACGCTGCAAAAAGGAAGCGAACCTCCTGGGCAGGAATATCGAACGGCACGGCTGGGATGGCGAATGGTATCTTCGCGCCTTCTTTGATGACGGTTCTCCACTGGGATCTTCCGGCAATTCTGAATGCCGGATCGATTCAATCGCGCAGAGCTGGTCAGTATTGTCGGGAGCGGGCGCCGGCGAGCGCCAGCAACAGGCGATGGCAGCGGTGAATCAGCACCTTGTGCGGCGGGATGCCGGCCTGGTTCAACTTCTCGACCCGCCGTTTGATCGATCGGCTTTGAATCCCGGCTACATAAAAGGCTATGTCCCTGGCGTGCGCGAGAATGGCGGCCAATATACGCATGCGGCCATCTGGGCGACAATGGCCTTTGCCGCATTGGGAGATCATGCGCGGGCATGGGAATTGCTAGCCATGATCAACCCCGTCAACCATGCGCAGACGCCGGAGGCGGCGGAGGTTTACAAGATCGAGCCGTACGTTGTCGCCGCGGATGTCTATGCGCTTTCTCCGCATACGGGACGCGGAGGATGGTCGTGGTACACGGGGTCTGCCGGCTGGTTGTATCGCACGATGCTGGAAACGCTGCTGGGCCTTACACTGGAGGAAGACAAGCTCTATTTCAAACCCTGCCTGCCTGCCGATTGGAAGCATTTCATCGTAAACTATCGGTATCGGGAAACAACTTATCACATCACTGTCATTCAGACGGCAAGTGGCGACGGCAAGGAAGGCCTCACCATTGACGGGGCTGAACAACCCGGTCTGGTCATCGCCCTGGTTGACGACCGCGCCCCGCACACAGTCGAGGTTCGACAGGGCGCCGGCTAAGACACTCTCCCGCGTGACGGCAGATTCGCACGTGAACGGGTTAACGCAAACGATCCCGATCGGGGCGACACCTGGGCGCCTGCGCTATTGATAGAAGACCGGGATGCGCCGATCGTGGCGATACCGGCCCCAACAACGGGGGGCCTGTTACACATTGTATTTTGGGCGATTCTGGCGGACAGGCCCTGAGTATAACGTTGCAGTAAATAACATAGCGGACTGCCAAGCTCGAATTCCCTTCTCAGATTCGCCGCTCTGAGCCGGTAGGCATAACCGTCGCCTTGCACCACCGCCGTGATTTTTCTGCCCATGAGCATGGCGATGCCGAACAACCCTTCATTACCGATAACGGCGATCTTTCCTGACTCTCCGTCATCCGTGGAGGAGAGCAGGGAAATGATACCGGTGGTGGGGAAATACACGAGGTCTGTTTCGCCTCCATTTTTGTAGACAGCCCACCCCTCTGGCAAGGGTACGAGTTCAAGGCATGGTTTCAGGCGCTCGTATACCTCTTCGGGGAGCGCAGCCAAAAAAAGGTTTTGTTTAGGGGTCTGAAGGAATGACATTGCGTCCTCGCTATTTGCAGTTCCGATTGACCAGTGCATGAATATGACTACAGGTACTTGAAGATTACATTGAAATTCATGCGCCGTATGTGCGGTGTCCGACAGACCAAGGCTTTCCAAAAGACAGAAAATCGACGAACCGAAGAGTGCAGCCGATCGGTCATCATGAGAAGTTGGATGAGCGTATGGATGCTATACTGTCATTTTTATTGGAGGATATATGGTCACATCTGCTACCAAAGAGCGTAAGGATAAGCTCATCGAAGATTTTCACTCGGTTATTAACGACACCGAAGAATTGATGCGATCCGTCAGCAGCGAAGGCGGGGGAAAGGCTCAGGCATTGCGCGCCAGGATAGACGAGAACTTGAACCTCGCCAAAGATTATCTCGAGGATTTCGAAGACTCCGTGGTGGATAAATCCAGGAACGCGGCGCGGATAACCGATGAATACGTCCACGAAAATGCCTGGCGGACCGTTGGACTGGCGATTGGGCTGGGTGTCGTGATTGGTCTGTTGATCAGGAATCGTGATTAATGCTTTGGCAGCCGGGATGGGTGGGAGATCGATCATGAAAACACGAATACCGCAAATGCCCATCATGGCATTTTTTGTTTTGCTGCTGTCAGGCGGCAACGTTTCGGCCGCAGGGTTCAGCAGCCTGTATTCGTTCGGCGACAGTCTATCGGATGTGGGAAGCAGCCCGTTCGCGGAAATGAGTCTCTATAAAAGATTGCTTGATAATTGCGATCCTTTTCATCCTTGCGGACTCTTGGGCCCCTATGTCGAGGGACGCATCTCCAACGGTCCGGTCGCCACGGAATATCTGGCTGACTCTCTTTTTCCGGGAGGAGTGACGGGCGCGAACTTTAACAGCTATGCCGTGGCCGGCGCCACATCCGGTGTCGGTAACTACGGCGACGGAGGCACTGCACTCGAGCTGGGGAACCTGCTTCCCGGTCCAATTCAGCTTCCGATCCCCGGCATACTTCCCCTTCCGGGCATGAAGGCGGAACTGGAACAGTACATGAGCGATTCAAACGGCAATGCCGATCCTGACGCATTGTATTTTTTGTGGGGAGGCGCAAACGACTATCTTGCCCACGAAAACCTGACCACGGTTGAAGCCGCTCGGCTTGCCGCCCGGAATATCGGGGGATATGTCAGTGAGCTGGCGGAGGCCGGCGCAAGACATTTCCTGGTTCCAAATCGGGCGGACTTGAGTAGCACACCTTTTGTCAGCGCCATGGGAGAACCGGCAAAGTTGGATGCCCGAACGTTTTCCCTTGAGTTCAATGAGGAATTGGCGGCGCAGCTGGCTGGGGTAAGCGCACAATTTCCCGCTGCCGACATCTTTCAGTTCGATACCTACTCCTTCCTGAACGGAGTGATCGCAAACCCGCTCAGTTACGGATTCACCGATGTACAAAATTCATGCCTGGCTTTGGATTGTGGCGATGCCGGCAATGCTGACAGCTTTCTTTATTGGGATGACTTCCATCCTACCACCTATGCCCATTCCGTCATCGCATCGGCTTTCGCGAGCGCTGTGCCGGAGCCTGAAATCTTCGCCATGCTTATCGGCGGTCTTTTTGTTCTTGGTATTGCCGCCAGCAGACGGCGCGAGCTTGCGCAACCTTGCAATCTCGTGGAACAAACCGCATAAGCCGCCGGGCCGGATCGTACGGAGAGCTTTTTTACCGGCAACGCGGCGATTCCAGCCGGTTTGCATGGAAAGGAAACGGCTCTTGACCCGGACTTTTTCCGTTTTGCGGTATGCGCATAACGCCCTGCGAGCGATTTCCCCCCGAGACGAACTATGCTAATCGGAATCAACGGCCTAACGCGCCGGGAGGAACGGCTACCGTACGAATGCCCTGGCCGGGAACTTCACCCGTCCAGGCCATTATGAAACCGGATCCATCCGCTGCCAGTTGCGGCACGCCGGTATCCCGCGAGCCGCCGATTCCGGCTATGCGCCGTATCGGACCCGATGAGCCATCCGTATGCAGTTTGCGTAGCACCAGACTGGTTTCCTTGGTAACCGCGTCTGCGGTGATCCAGGAAACGACCGCCGTGCGATCATCGAGCCAGGCGATACCGATACGGCCGGATGGGTTGGCCTTGTCTACGTCCATTGGTTGACCGAAACTTTGCCCGCCGTCGGTAGAGAAGGCGGCGCGTACACGCGGATGATCGCCCTCCGCCGTAAACCAGGCGGCCACGACTTGCATCCCGCGTGCGGCCAGCGCGGGTCCATTGACCGGACATCCGCTGATCTCCCAGCCTTCGTCGCCCAGCGGCATGGGCGCCGACCATTTACCGTTGTGCAAACGCGCCACGCGATGGTCGCGGATTTC
>JAKDLC010000215.1 GCA_030453055.1 Nitrosospira sp. | reverse complement strand
GGGTTTTGATGGGTTACGCTACGCTTTACCCATCCTACATAAGCGCCAAACTGAGAATGGTTCGTAGGCATAAAACAAATTAATCCAATGACAATGAATATCGAACAACTGAATGCCGATCACGGAATTCCCGATCAACTCAAGTTCGTTGAAGGTGAGGGAGGGTTCCCGCTTGTCAAAATCGATAACGCCAAGGCCGGCGCGTTACTCTCCGTCTACGGGGGCCAGGTCCTGTCTTTCCAGCCGGCCAACGAGCCGCACAGCCTGACATTCCTGAGTGAAGCGGCATATTATCAGGCCGGCAAAGCCATTAAGGGCGGTGTTCCGATTTGCTGGCCGTGGTTCGGGCCGGACCCCGAGCGACTGGGTCGCCCGGCGCATGGATTTGTGCGTAACCGACTCTGGAACGTGATACGGACGGAAGTCAAGGCGGGCGGCGACACCAAGGTTGTGCTGGGACTGACGGACACTGCCGAAGCAAAGGCGATCTGGCCCCACTCATTCGTCCTCGCACTGGAAATCACCGTCGGAGACTCACTGAATCTGGAACTGGTCACACGCAACACGGGAAAAGAAGCGTTTGCCATAACCCAGGCGTTTCATACTTATTTCAAAGTCGGGCATATCGGTCAGGTCGTGGTATTGGGTCTGGAAGATACCGGTTATGTCGATAAAGTCGATAACGGCGCCCATAAGCGGCAAACGGGTGCGGTAACGATCAATGCGGAAGTCGATCGTATCTACCGTGATGCACCCAATGAACTGGTAATCGACGATACCGCGTTTGACCGCCGGATTCGGATCGCATCCAGAGGCAGCAAAACCGCGGTGGTGTGGAATCCGTGGGCAAAAATCTCGGCGGAAATGGGTGACTTGGAGGACGACGATTACGAACGCTTTCTTTGCGTCGAAACTGCGAATGCTGACGCGGATGTGGTGGAAGTCGGTCCCGGCAGCGAGTTCCGGCTGATGGCGAACTACCGCATCGAGCGGTATTTGCCGGATGTGCTGGAAAGGATCAAGGGTCTTTTTTAAGGATCAAGGGTCTCTTTTAGCCCGGGTTAGTAAACAGAAACTGGTTTTTTTCAATTCAGGCTCTATAGCTATGCACTTTGATGGCTTGATGCTTGTTGCTTGATGCTTGTTGCTTGATGCTTGTTGCTTTATGCTTGTTGCTTTATGCTTGTTGCTTCATGCCTGAAAAGATTTCCTTACCGCCATGATTACTGATCCTCGCACGAAACGGATATTACGTTCGTTATCCTTCTCACTGCTCGTTCTGGGCGGCTTGCTGATGATCCTGGTGCTCGAGCACGTGTGGATCGGCGTGGTCTTTTTCGTTCTCGGTTTGGGTGTGGAAATAGTGCTTGTTGCGCTCGGACGCCGCAAACAGCAAACCAGTCCGCGCGACAAATAGGAAGAATATCGGCATGAGATAGATAAAGTCCCCCGCAAAACATGCGAGCCACCGTTCAGTTTATCCACCCGGATAAAAAATTCGCTATCCTCAAAAAACTGCTGCATATCATTCAAGGTATCGGCAATCTGCGTCAGCATATCCCGGCGCATGGAATATTGCTTGAAAAGCTGAGCCCAAGCGATGTGGAAGCGTTAAAAAAGGCGCTGACAAAACTGGATTATTCCAGCTATACGGCGACCCCAAGTTCGCTCCGCCTTCTGATTGCCGATGGCGAGTTGCACAATCTGTTCAGACTTGTCATACCTATTCCAGGCAGGCGGAACGATTTCGCCGGCATATTCTGGGAGCGAGGTTTCACCCTCGAAAACCTCAAGCCAAGCCACGCCAACGACCTGCGGCAGCGGCTGGAAACCATCGCCGCCGTCAGCATTGGCCCGGATATCCCGCAGGCGCATATCTACACGGTCAGCGGCCAGGTCAGCAAGGCGGATGGCACTCGCGTCAGCACCGTCGGCTATACTGTTCGTCTCTTCGATGCGCCATCGGCGGACAATCTCGTCCCTCGTGCAAATCCGGTCGCTCTTCAAACCGACGGAACGTATCGGATCGACTATGTCTGGCAATCCGACGGCAGAAAAGGTCCCGATTTGCTCGTTCGCGTAGCTGACCCCGAAGGCAATGTCATAGCCGAAGCCATAAAACCTTCCGCCGCAATGCAGGAATTCGTGGAGATTACGGTCGAAGAATTTGCGCCCAAAACCTATACCTTGACAGGAACGGTCAAGAATCATGCGACAGGCGCGCGGCTGCCTGACTTGCGCGTCGAAGCCTTGTTCCAGATCAATAACCGGCGGCTGGCCCGCTCAGGCATGACGGACAGCACGGGTATCGTTCTCTTTCCGGTTGATGAGTCTTTTTTCAGCACGACGCACGCGGTCGAGGTTTTCTTCCGGCTCTATCGGGAAGATCAGGCCCTGACTAACCTGACTACCGATACCATTATTGCGAATCTGCCGCCGGGAGACCAGGAAGTGGAAATCCTTGTTGCCGTGCCCGAGCCTGCGGGAGAGCTGTGTACTGTCCGAGGCGTCATCCGCCATGTGGATGGCGCCCCACTCTCCGGGGTCATCGTGCGCGTTTTCGATCGGGACATGCGGGCGGAGACGTTGCTCGGACAAGTGATCGCGGATACAGGGGGATTTTACGAGATTACCTACAATACCAGGCTGTTCCGCCGCGTGGAAAAGGCACAAGCCGATCTGTTCATTCGCGCTTTTGAACCAGATGGGAGGGAAACAGGGGAGGAAGGTGCCGAGATCGCCGTGTCGGATATCCTATTCAATGCTTCGCCGCAGCAGACGATCGATCTGCAAGTGGAGTCGGAAAAATTTCGTGGACCCTCTGAATACGAGCGGTATCTTGCCGAGCTGGAACCACTCATCGAGAGTGTGTCGGCGCACGAATTGACCAATGAGGATTTACGTTTTCTAAACGGAAAAACAGGCATTCCGTTCGAGCAGCTCAATTACCTGCATCTGGATGCGCAGTGGTCATTTCAGTACGCGCTGCCTCCTGCGGTCTCTTACGGTCTCTTCCGTCAAGGGCTGCCGGCAAACCTGCGCCGGTTGTCGACCGAGAAGCCATCGCGCCTGCGGGAAGCCCTTCAGGCATCACTGACGCATAACATTATTCCGGCGGCGGCCGCTGCGCAAATCGATCAGGTTGTTGAAGGACTGTTGTACCTGGGTGGATCAGCTGCGTTTGAGCTGGATGCAGGCGCCAGATGAACCCCCGTGGGTGCGACCCGGATATTTCATAAATTGACGCGTGCCCTTGCTGGTCTTTTGTTTCGTATGGAAATTTTGTTCAGTCGGGCGTATGAATAACTACGCCACTCCTTCACAAAATCCCCCTATAAAACAAAATCCTGCGCAATCATCACGCGAATTTATGAAACATCCGGGCTAAAGACTGCATTGTGGATTCACCGGGACTGGTATTTTACCGGCTACCGTCTATAGTGATATTGCCTTGCTCGCAAAGATATTGTATAAATCATGATCAGAAATCCTCGAACCAAACGATTCTTATCCGTCACACTGCTCGTTCTGGGCGGGGTACTGATGTTTCTGGCGCCCGAAAACATCTGGATCGGCGCAATGCTTTTCGTTCTTGGTATTGCTGTGGAGATAGCGGGCCTGGTGATTGGACATCGCAAATAACAGATAGGCTTTGCGCGCACCCTGAGCAGGCCATGGCGATATGCAGCATCTTTTCTTTAATCGATACTTAAGGAGAACCAACATGCGCAATAATCAAGTCATGATGCACGCCGTTTGTGGACTGGCGCTGCTGCTGCCCGGAATGGCGAGTGCCGCCATTGCCTATGACGAGACCGTAAGCGGCGATTTCGTGTCTGCCATTCTGGAGCCATCCGGGGTCAGTCCGGGAACGTTTGCTGGGGTAATGACAGCCGGAGTCAATACCATTACGGGCACTTTTGGAAATTCCGCTGCGGCCGGCAGGGATACGGACGTTTTCAGTTTTGAGATTCCTGCGGGCCAGCAGCTAACAGCGATTGATTTGACATACGCCGTTGTCAGTGGGGATCCGGTCAACGGCTCCTACTTCGGAATACAGGACGGGCTGGCGATCGGCACCAGTTTGGAAACGGTCGGTTCCAATCTCAGTAATGCGCTAGTCATGGAAAACGGTGACCTCCTGAGCGAGTTCGACCGCGGTCCCGAGTTTGGCGGGACCGGTCTGACGGCGCCGTTGGGCCCCGGTAACTACACCATGTTCATGTCGGGATTGGATGCGGTTGTCGACTACCGGATGGACTTCAATGTCAGCGCGATACCCGAGCCGGAAACCTATGCCATGTTGCTGGCCGGCCTGGGCCTGCTTGGCGCGATGGCTCGCCGGAAAAAAACTTCTCCCGCCAAATAAGCCTCCCGGCAAGTAAGCGTGAATATGCTTGGGAGGGCGCTTATGCTCTCTCCGGCCAGCGAGGGCGCACCAAAAAAAACCCGAAGGCGAGTTTACGGCTTCGGGTTTATAGTTTCCACTTACAAAGGAGAGGAACTACTCATTTAACCCGGATGTTTCATAAATTGACGCGCGCCCTTGCTGGTCTTTTGTTTCGTA
>JAKDLC010000021.1 GCA_030453055.1 Nitrosospira sp. | reverse complement strand
ATTCTCAGTTTGGCGCTTATGTAGGATGGGTAAAGCGTAGCGCAACCCATCAAAAACCCAAATTGAACAACACATCGAGCCGCGATCAAATGATGGGTTGCGTTTCACTCCACCCATCCTACTGAAAACCGTATAGAGGCATCTTACTATGTTGCACCCCAAAAACCGCACACTCCAGCTTGTCCAACTGCCGGATTCTGGTTAAATTTTCTCGCGGAACGCCGCTGCCACCAATTCCTTCTGCTGGAAATTGTGTTTTGCCAGGTACCCTACTGCCGGGGATGCCGACGATGAACGCAACGCGTAACCCAGAACCTGACCGGGTCGCATGTGCCGCAGCAGATAGTGCTGGATGCGGTGCCAGGCTCCCTGGTTGCCGGGTTCTTCCTGGCACCAGAGTACATCGGCGGCTTGCGGGTAGCGCTCGATTTCGGCCTGAAAATCATCGTGGGGGAACGGGTACAACTGTTCAATACGGATGATCGCTACATCGTCTATCGTATGTTCCCGGCGGTACGCCAACAGGTCATAATAGACCTTGCCGCAGCAGGCAATGACGCGCCGTACTTTTTCCGGATCCAGCTTTTGCGTTTCGGGAATCACGGTCTGAAAAACGCCATCGGCAATATCCGTAAGGCTCGATACCGATTCCTTATGGCGCAATAGGCTCTTTGGACTCATGATGATAAGCGGCTTGCGCAGCGGCCGGATCATCTGCCGTCGCAGCATGTGAAACATCTGTGCGGGCGTGGACGGAACGCATACCTGGATATTGTATTCCGCGCATAGCTGAAGATAACGCTCCAGCCGTGCCGAGGAGTGTTCCGGCCCCTGTCCCTCATAGCCGTGCGGCAGCATCATCACCAGCCCGCACAGCCGTCCCCACTTGACCTCCCCAGAGGCGATGAACTGATCGATCACCACTTGAGCGCCGTTGGCGAAATCCCCGAACTGCGCTTCCCATACGACCAGTTCGTCCGGTTCCGCGGTTGCGTAGCCGTATTCGAAGCCAAGCACTGCTTCTTCGGACAATACTGAATCGATTATCACGAAATCGGGTTGTTCCGGCGCAACGTGCCGTAGCGGAACATATGTACCTTCGTTCCAGCGTTCACGATTCTGGTCATGCAGTACCGCATGCCGATGAAAAAACGTGCCGCGTCCTGAGTCCTGCCCCGAAATGCGTATGGCGAAACCATCGTTCAAAAGCGCCGCATAGGCAAGGTTTTCGGCCATCCCCCAATCCAGCGGTAGTTTGCCCTCGCCCATCGAGCGGCGGTCGGCGATAATTTTTTCCACCCGCGAATGCAGTTTGAATTTGGCGGGGATATCGGTCAGCCGTTTTGCCAGACTCTGTAACTTCCCGACCGGCAGTCCGGTCTTAACCTTTACATTCCACTTGTTGTTCTTGAGGAATGGGCTCCAATCTACCGCATTGGATGATTTGTAGCCATACAGTATGGTTTTGTTGGGGTTGCGCCCCGCATCCAACTCATCGCGGTAGGCCTTTATCATCAGATCGGCCTGTCCGGCGCTGATGACGCCTTCCGCTTCCAGTTTGTCGGCATAGAGCTTGCGCGTACCCGGATGCGCGCCAATGATCTTGTACATCAGCGGCTGCGTCACCATGGGCTCATCTTGTTCATTGTGGCCGTGAGTGCGGAAACAGACCATGTCCACGACCACGTCCTTATGGAATTTCATCCGGAAATCAAGCGCCATCTCGGTCACCATTATGACCGCTTCGGGGTCGTCACCGTTGACATGAAAAATCGGCGCCTCGATCATTTTCGACACGTCGGTACAATAAGAAGTGGAACGGGTGTCCCGCGGATCAGAGGTGGTAAACCCGATCTGGTTATTGATAATGATATGCACCGTACCGCCCGTACCATATCCGCGCGTTTGCGACAGATTGAGCGTCTCCATCACGACACCCTGGCCCGAATACGCGGCGTCGCCATGCAGCAGCACAGGCAGCACCAGATCCCCCTCCCGGTCTCGCAAACGGTGTTGACGGGCCCGTACCGAGCCTTCCACCACCGGGTTCACGATTTCGAGATGCGAAGGATTGAATGCCAGTGTCAGGCGCATGACCCCGCCGGGCGTGGATACCGCCGAGGAAAACCCCTGATGGTATTTGACATCGCCTTCGGTCAGTTCCTGTACCTGCTTGCCTTCAAATTCCTGGAACAGGTCAGCCGGCGCTTTTCCCAGCGTATTGACCAGTACATTGAGCCGGGCGCGGTGCGCCATGCCGATGACCATCTGCTGGACCCCCATCCGGCCGGCGCGTTGCAGCAGATTGTCCAATAGCGGTATCAGGCTCTCACCGCCTTCACCGGAGAAGCGTTTCTGCCCGCCATAACGGGTATGCAGATACTTTTCCAGCCCTTCCGCCGCATTGAGGCGTTCCAGAATATGGCGCTTATATTCCGCAGAGTAATCGGGCTGGGCGCGCGGGCCTTCGATGCGGTTTTGTATCCAGCGCTTCTGCTCGGTGTCGGCGATGTACATATACTGGACGCCGATACTGCCGCAGTAGGTTTGCTTTAGTGTTTCCAGAATATCCCGCAGGGGTGCGCGGGCTGGACCGATCAACGAGCCGGCGCCGAATACGGTGTTCATGTCCGACTCGGTCAATCCGTAGTGGGCGGGGTTGAGTTCCGGAATGTATGGCTTTTCCTGCCGTTTGAGAGGGTCGAGATTGGCGTGACGCGCACCGAGGAAACGGTAAGCGTTGATCAACTGCAGTACCGATAACTGCTTGCGCTCTAGTACGAGATTGTCCCTCTCCCGCGCGGCCCCCTGGGCGAAATCCTCGGCGTAGCGCGGATGCCCTTGTGCCGGACGGATGAACGAGTCTATTACCGGAAGGTGTGGCACGTCGTGAAAGGCCCGTCCTTGCATCTGTGGCAATTCATCAAAATATTCGCGCCACGCCGCTGCAACCGATGCGGGATTTTGCAGGTAGTCTTCATAAAGTTCTTCGACGAACGGCGCATTTGCGCCGAACAGCAAAGAGTCTTCGAACAACTGTTTCATCATGGCTGAAGTTCCATTGTTTGGGAAACCGGGTTATTTGCGTAATGCAATTGGCGCCACATCCCGGGTGACGGCGCCCGTATAAAGTTGACGCGGACGTCCTATCTTGTATTCCGGATCGGAAATCATTTCGCTCCACTGCGCAATCCAGCCTACCGTGCGAGCCATGGTGAATATCGCGGTGAACATGGAAATCGGAATTCCCAAAGCACGCTGCACGATGCCGGAATAGAAATCAACGTTGGGATAGAGCTTCCTGGAGATGAAGTATTCGTCTTCCAGCGCGATTTTTCCAGTTTCAGCGCCAGCTTGAACAAACGGTCATCATGCAACCCCAGTTCGCTCAATACTTCGTGACAGGTTTCGCGCATCAATTTGGCGCGGGGATCAAAATTCTTGTAGACGCGGTGGCCGAAGCCCACTAGCCTGAAACTGTCGCTTTTATCTTTAGCACGGTCGATATATTCGCCGATGCGTGAATCATCGCCGATTTCTTCCAGCATGTTCAGGCAGGCTTCGTTTGCTCCGCCATGCGCGGGTCCCCATAAGCAGGCGATCCCGGCGGAAATGCACGCAAACGGGTTTGCGCCGCTGGACCCCGCCAGGCGCACAGTAGAGGTGGAGGCGTTCTGCTCGTGGTCGGCATGCAGTATCAGAATACGGTCCAGTGCACGCGCCAATACCGGGTTGGGTCTATATTCCTCGGCGGGCGTGGCGAACATCATATGCATGAAATTTTCCGCGTAGCTGAGATTGTTGCGCGGATAGACGAAAGGCTGGCCGATATTATATTTATAGGTCATCGCGGTGATGGTGGGTAGTTTAGCCACCAACCGGAAGGCGGACAATTCGCGGTGCGAGGCATCGGAAATGTCCATTGCATCGTGGTAAAACGCTGATAACGCACCGACCACCCCAACCATTACCGCCATGGGATGAGCGTCGCGGCGAAAACCGGTGAAGAACCGCGCCAGTTGCTCATGCACCATGGTGTGCTCTTTGATGGTCGCATCGAACGAGGCCTTCTGGCTTCTGGTGGGCAATTCCCCATTCATCAGCAGATAACAGACTTCCATGAAATCACATCGCTTGGCCAATTGCTCGATTGGATAGCCGCGATAAAGCAGGATGCCCTTGTCGCCGTCTATAAAGGTGATTTTGGAACTACTGCTGGCGGTGGAAAGAAAGCCGGGGTCGTAAGTAAACATCCCGCTCCTGGCGTGCAAAGTACGAATATCCACTACGTCCGGTCCCATGCTGCCGGACATGACGGGAAATTCAAGCGGCTGACCGTCATTATCCAGATTGAGAGTCGCTATACGTTCTTGTTCCATATTTGTTGTTCCCACTATTTTTCCTCCGGACTGGAAAGAGCCATTATGCAATCAGATTGTTTGCAAGAGATACAGTACAGACTGCCGGTTTCTACTTTCGGCGTCTTTCCTCAGCGCGATCATTTCCCACAAGTCGTTATCGGGAAGGTCCAGCAATAGTTCAAACTGCCGCAACTCTGCCTCGCCCAACTGAGCGTAATGTTCATCCATGAAACGTTGCAGCAGGATATCCAGTTCCAGCAAACCACGCCGGCAACGCCAGCGGGCACGCTCCAGTTCTTTCATATCATAGGCTCGTCAGGACATTCAAAGTTCCGCGCAAGCCGATTTGCCAACGCAATAGTTCGGTGAAACGGACAAGGATATCCTCGATGCAGTGCTTGCAAATCCGGATTTTCATACCGTTCTTTTCACCATCATGTCCTTGATACTGCCTATAGCGCTGGTTGGGTTCAACCCCTTGGGGCACGCATCCACGCAATTCATGATGGAGTGGCAACGGAACAGGCGATACGGATCTTCCAGATTATCCAGGCGCTCGGCGGTGGCCTGATCCCGGCTGTCGGCGAGGAAGCGGTATGCCTGCAACAGCCCCGCGGGACCCACGAATTTATCGGGGTTCCACCAGAATGACGGGCACGCGGTGGAGCAGCACGCACACAAAATGCATTCATACAGCCCATCCAATTCCGCCCTTTCTTCAGGCGATTGCAGCCGCTCGGTTTCCGGCGGCGGATCATTGTTGATGAGATAAGGCTTGATCGAGTGGTATTGCGTAAAGAATTGCGTCATATCCACGATCAGGTCGCGGATCACCGGCAGTCCGGGCAATGGACGCAATTCCACCGGTTCTTTCAGTCCCGCAACCGGGGTGATACACGCCAGGCCGTTGCGACCGTTGATGTTCATTCCGTCCGATCCGCATACCCCTTCCCGGCAGGAGCGGCGCAGGCTCAAGCTGTCATCCACGGACTTGATACGCACCAAGGCATCCAGCAGCATTTTGTCGGCCGGCTCCAGGTCGATGTCGTAATCCTGCATGTAAGGCTTGTCGTCCTTGTCGGGATCGAAACGGTATATGGAGAATTTCATGGCGTGATCCTCGATCAATTCCTACTCGACCGGTACAACCGGCTTCGCGTCCCAAATCTGATCGGCATATTGGGTGATGGTGCGGTCACTGGAAAATTCACCCATATTCGCCACATTCAGGATCGTCTTGCGTACCCATTGTTCCCGATCCTGGTAAGCGAGTTCAACTTCTTTCTGACAAGCGATATAGGAGGCGTAATCCGCCAGCAGCAGGTAGTCGTCGCCGTGATGCAAAAGCGCATCAATGATCGGCTTGAAGCGATCCGGCTCATCCGGCGAGAAAAATCCCGAGCCGATCATGTCGAGTACGGCGCGTAATTCCGCGTTGGCATGGTAGAAATCCAAAGGTTGATAGCCCGTTGCCTTCACCTTGGCGACCTCCGCCGCAGCGAGGCCGAATATGAAAATATTTTCCGCCCCCACTTCGCTTCTGATCTCGACGTTGGCGCCATCCGCGGTGCCGATGGTCAGCGCACCGTTCAACGCCAGTTTCATGTTACCCGTCCCGGAAGCTTCCGTGCCTGCGGTGGAAATCTGCTCGGAGAGATCGGCGGCCGGAATTATTTGTTCCGCAGTCGATACGTCATAATTGGGCACGAACACCACAGTCAAACGACCGGCGACGTGCGGATCATGATTGACGATGTCGGCGATATCGTTGACAAGCTTGATGATGAGCTTGGCCTTGACATAACCTGGCGCCGCCTTGCCGCCGAAAATCACGGTGCGCGGTACGCACTCGACGTCCGGATTATGACGAATGCGATTATACAGCGTTACCACGTGCAGCACGTTCAGCAGTTGCCGTTTGTATTCGTGGATGCGTTTGATCTGAACGTCGAACAGGGAATCCACGTTGACATCGATGTCGAGCTTTTGCTTCAATAGGTCAGCAAAACGCTGCTTGTTGGCACGCTTCACAGCAGCGAATTCCTTGCAAAACGAAATGTCCTCGGCAAGGGGGATCAAGCGCTTCAACTGGCTCAAATCCTTGACCCAGCCGAAACCGATGCGCGAAGAAACAAGTTCGGCCAGACGCGGATTGGCCTGGTTCAGCCAGCGGCGCGGCGTGATGCCGTTGGTCATATTAACGATCTTGCCGGGATAAAACCGGTCGAAGTCGGCAAATATGGTTTGTTTCATCAACTCGGTATGAATTTGTGCAACCCCGTTTACCTTGTGGCTGCCGATAATGGCCAGATGCGCCATGCGAATTCGCTTTCCCCCCGTCTCGTCGATGATGGACATGCGGCGCAATATTCCGGTGTCGCCAGGGTAGCGGTGCATCACATCCTTCAAAAACCTCCGGTTGATTTCGTAAATGATTTGCAGATGGCGAGGCAGGACATTCTCGAACAGGGCGACCGGCCAGGTTTCAAGCGCCTCGGGCATTAGTGTGTGGTTGGTATAGGCAAAAGTGCGGGTAGTGATTTCCCACGCTTTCTCCCACTCCTGATGGTGTGAATCCACCAGCACACGCATCAGTTCCGCAATGGCGATGGCGGGATGCGTATCGTTCAACTGGATCGCGACCTTGTCGGGCAGGGCGTCGAAATTATTCTGGTACTTGTTATAGCGATGCAGGATGTCATGCAATGAAGCACACACGAAGAAGTATTGCTGCTTCAGACGCAGCTCGCGTCCCATTGCCGTGGTGTCGTCGGGATAGAGCACCTTGGACAGGTTTTCAGACGCGTTCTTATCCTCCACCGCCTTGACGTAATTGCCCTCGTTGAAATAGCGCAACTCGAAATCCCGCGTCGCCTTGGCTGACCACAAGCGCATGTTGTTGACGGTATGGGTGTCATAACCCGGGATGGGGGTGTCAAAGGCCATCGCCATCACGTCGTCGGTATCTATCCAGTGGTAACGCGCGACGCCATGCTCGTTTGCGTATTGAACCACGCGGCCGTGAAATTTAACCTGGTATAACACTTCCGGACGGGGAAATTCCCACGGATTGCCATAACGTAACCAGCTATCGGGATGCTCGATTTGCCTGCCGTCCTCGATGCGTTGGGCGAACATGCCATATTCGTAGCGGATGCCATAGCCGTAGCCGGGCAGATTGAGCGTCGCCATGGAATCGAGAAAGCAGGCGGCAAGCCGCCCCAGCCCGCCATTTCCCAATGCGGCATCCGGCTCTATTTCCCGTACATCGTCCAGATCGATTCCCAATTCATTGAATGCCTCGCGGAACTGCTGATCGAAACCGAGATTGTGCACACTATTCATCAGTGTGCGCCCCATCAGAAACTCCAGGGAAAAGTAGTAAACCCGCTTGGTATCATTGATGTAATAGCTGCGCATGGTTTCCATCCACCGATCGATCAAGCGGTCGCGCACCAAATGCGCCGCGGCGAAAAACCTGTCGCGATCGGTGGCGGTAATCGTGTCTTTTCCAACCGAATAGATCAAACAGTTGGAGAGAGATTGCTTGATTGAATCCGCGTCGAAGCCGAATTTCTTGTGCGTAAAATCAGATTCTTTTGAAAGTCTGAGCATGGTTTATCTCCAGTGAATTTGCGTGGGTATCGACAATCAGCAATGCCTGATGCTGCCGATTACTCACGCGAAAACAGCTAAGCTATCAACGGGTAAGCTATCAATAAGCTTGCAAATCGGCTCCCTCCGGATCGAGAGAATGACGCCAGAACTGGTTTTCGCCATCGAACAGGCGATAGGTGCCGCGTGGCCCCCAGCTGCCGGCCTGATAGCCATTGATAAAATCGCGTTCCATCGACCATACCTTGATAATAGGATCGACTGCGCGCCAGGCCCATTCCACTTCATCGATGCGCAGAAACAGTGAATGATCGCCTTGTATCACATCCAGCAACAAGCCTTCGTAGGCATCGTAATCCTGCTCGCTGGCCTTGCGGTAAGTCGCGTCCAAACTGATGCTGCGGGTATGCAGGTCCAGCCCGGGGACTTTGACTTGAATTTCCATTTTTAAACTGTCGTTGGGCTGAATGCCCAACATGATCCAATTCGGATGCGGCGATTCGCGATACGCATGGCGCAGCAAATCCTGCGGCGGATTTTTGAAGCGGATACAAATCGCCGAACTGTTTTCCACCATCCGTTTGCCGGTACGCAAATAGAATGGCACGCCAGCCCAACGCCAGTTGTCGATAAACAGTTTCAGCGCGGCGTAAGTTTCCGTGGCGCTGTCCGGCGCCACGCCTGTCTCGTCCAGATAGCCGGGAACCGGTTTGCCATCGATGACGCCGCTGTTATATTGCCCGCGGAATGCATGGGCATGTACTGAATTCTGCGTGATTGGCCGTATTGCTTTCAGTACCTTTACTTTCTCGTCCCGCAAGTGCTCGGCAGACAATGTGACCGGCGGTTCCATCGCCACCAGGGCAAGCAACTGCATCAAATGGCTCTGAATCATATCGCGCAGGGCGCCCGCTCCCTCGTAATAATCGGCACGCCCCTCGATACCGAGGGTTTCGGAATGAGTAATCTGTACGTGGTCAATATAATGATTGTTCCATAGCGGTTCCAGCAATATATTGGCGAAGCGAAAAACCATCACGTTTTGTACCGTGCCTTTACCGAGGTAGTGATCGATGCGGTAAATTTGCGGCTCGTTCAAATGCCGGTACAGACCTCTTTGCAGGGACTGAGCGCTCAGCAAATCGTAGCCGAAAGGCTTTTCGATTACCACGCGACACCAGCCTCTATTCTGCTTGAGCAGGCCTATTACGCCGAGCTTGTCGATGATTGCCGGAAACTCCGAGGGACGCACCGCCATATAAAACACGATATTGGGGGGAAACCCGGGGGTCTCCTCCAGCACTTTTCGCAATTTCGAATAAGCATCGTCATTGCCCGGCGGGTTGGGATGGTAATACAGGCGGGAACGAAAACGCTCGAATGCCTGTTCGTCGAGCCCATCGGGAAATTTGGCCAGCAGCATGTCCGATACTTCCGCGATCCATTGCTCGCTGCTCCACGGCTCCAGGCTGCACCCGAGTATCGTCATGTTGTCGGGCAGGCGCTTGGCGACTTCCAACCGGAACAGTGCGGGAATCAACTTCCGTCGCGATAAATTTCCACCTGCGCCGAAGATTACCAAAACACATGGTTCAATAGTTTTCATCTTTCCTTCCTTGCATCGTATTTTCCTCCTGAGCCTCCAGCAACCTCTCCACTACATCACGCGCAATTTCGATGGTCTCCTGAATCGTGCGTCCCTGGGCGACTAAGCCCTGCACCTCATCGCTGGTGGCAAGATAAGCACCTTCCGGCAACTTCTCAATATGCAAATTTACAATACGTTCCATATCGAACTCTCTTTATCTGGCTGCTTGGGGGTGAATGTTTTTAATACGTCCTCGCCTTGGGCGGAAACGATTCCACCGTCAACGGTTTCAAGCGTACCGGCTTGTAATCCAGCCGTTGGCCTTCGCTGAAATATAACGTGTGCTTAAGCCACTTGTCATCATCCCGCCTGGGAAAATCATCGCGCGCATGGGCGCCGCGGCTTTCGGTACGCGCCTCGGCGGACGCCATGGTGGCTACCGCCACTTCCACGAGGTTGTCAAGTTCCAACGCTTCCACTCGGGCGGTGTTGAAGACTCTGCTCTTGTCCCTGATTTCAGTATGCCTTGCACGTTCCGCCATTTCGCCGATTTTCACCATGCCGTCCTTGAGCATGTCGGCGAAACGGAATACGCCGCAGTGCGCCTGCATGGTTTTGCGTAGCGCATCGCCTACCTGCGCCACGCTCTCGCCATTCTTCTGACCGTCCAGCCGGGCAAGCCGTGCGAGCGCTTTGTCGGCGGCGTCCGCCGGTAATTGCTTGTGATGGGGGTTTTTTTGCAGGTCTTCGATGATCTGATTGCCGGCGGCCCGTCCGAACACAAGTATATCGAGCAGCGAATTGGTTCCCAGGCGATTGCCGCCGTGTACGGAAACGCAGGCGCACTCACCCACGGCATAGAAGCCTTGCACCACTTCCTCAGGCCCGGTTTTGTAGGGCGCCACCACCTGGCCGTAAAAATTTGTCGGGATTCCACCCATCATGTAGTGCGCCGTGGGCGCCACGGGAATCGGCTCATGGATCGGGTCTACGTGGGCAAACTTCATGGCGATTTCCCGAATGCCCGGCAGCCGCATTTTTATCACATCCTCACCAAGGTGGTCCAGCTTCAGCAGCAAATGGTCGGCATCCCTGCCGCAGCCCCGTCCCTCCTTGATTTCTGTCGTCAGGGCGCGCGACACCACGTCGCGGCTGGCCAGATCCTTGGCGTGGGGCGCATAGCGTTCCATAAAGCGTTCGCCATCCTTATTGAGCAGATAGCCGCCTTCGCCGCGCACCGCCTCGCTGATAAGCACGCCTACTCCGTACACGCCGGTAGGATGGAATTGCCAGAACTCCATGTCCTCCAGAGGAATGCCACCGCGTGCCGCTATGCCGAGACCGTCGCCGGTATTGATGAAGGCATTGGTGCTGGCGCTGAACACGCGCGCGCCGCCGCCGGTGGCGAACAGCGTAGCCCTCGCCTGCAGCACCATGACTTCTCCGGTTTCCATATCCAGCGCCGTGATGCCAGACACGTCGCCCTCCTCGTCGCGAATCAGATCCAGCCCCATCCATTCAATGAAAAACTGGGTATTGGCACGCACATTGCGTTGATAAAGCGTATGCAGCATGGCGTGGCCGGTGCGGTCGGCCGCCGCACACGAGCGCGTTGCCTGTGCGCCGCCGAAATTCTGCGATTGGCCGCCAAACGGGCGCTGGTAAATTTTTCCGTTTTCGAGGCGATCGAACGGCATGCCGAAATGTTCCAGCTCATACACCACTTCGCTGGCCTGACGGCACATGAATTCGATGGCGTCCTGATCACCCAGGTAATCGGAACCTTTGACGGTATCGTACATGTGCCAGTGCCAGTTATCCTCGGTGACGTTGCCGAGCGCAGCGGCAATGCCACCCTGCGCGGCCACCGTATGGGAGCGGGTGGGAAACACTTTGGACAATACCGCCACCTTGAGCCCTGCTTCCGATAATTGCAGTGCGGCACGCATTCCCGCGCCACCGGCGCCGACAATCACCGCATCGAATTTTCTTCTGGCTATCGCCACGCCGGCTCCACGGCCCACAGGATTTCCACAGACCAGACGGTATAAAACATTAACGACAATATGACCAGTATCTGTAATGTCAGGCGAATACCGGTGGCATGAATGTAATCCATCAGAATATTGCGCATCCCGATCCAGGCATGCCAGAATAGACTGACGAGAAACAGGAAGGAGGCAATGCGCATCCATCGGTCACCGAATAGCGTTTTCCATGAAGTGTAGTCGTGGGGCGGCGAAGTCAGTAGCATTGCCGCCAATAAAAGAATAAAGACCGCCATCACCACCGCAGTCAGGCGCTGCGCCAGCCAATCCTTGAGGCCATAATGAGCGCCGGTGACGATACGTTTTACCACATCAATACCGCGATCAACAGCGTAAAAATGATCCCCGCAGCCAACACCATCTTGCTGCTGAAACGTGCCTGCTCCAGCGCGCCGCCATAGTGCATATCCAGTGCGAGAAAACGGATGCCGGCAAAGAAATGATGCAAGAAAAACCACAACGAGAGTATTAACATACCCTTGAGCAGTGGACTGATCAGCAGAGACTGAAATTGGGCGTAGCCTTGCGGAGAATTCAACGTCATGTCAAGACCGCAAAGGAGGAGAGGGATGCCCGGAAAGAACAGCAATGCGCCGCTTATGCGGTGCAGAAGCGAGATCACAGCCGGTAGTGGCTGCCTGATTTCCATCAGATTAAGGTATTTGGGACGTTTACTTTGCAATTTTCCGCTCCCCGGAACGTGGTTATATCCACGGATTAGTGTAGACCGTTATACTGAGAGGCACAACCTGAGTACGCCCTTGTACCATCAATCTTAGACAGGAATGCAAGAATGACCCCCCCCATTCGCGTCGCGGTTACCGGCGCCGCCGGCCAGATCGCTTACAGTTTGCTGTTTCGCATCGCCGCAGGCGATATGCTAGGCGGCAATCAGCCGATTATCCTGCAGTTGCTTGACATACCCCAATCGTTGCCATCGCTCAAGGGCGTGGTGATGGAGCTGGAGGATTGCGCGTTTCCGCTACTCGCCGGGGTGGTCGCCACGGATGATCCCAAAGCCGCTTTCCGTGACGCCGGCATTGCCATGCTGGTGGGTGCCCGCCCGCGCGGCAAGGGGATGGAGCGCAAAGATTTGCTGGAGGCGAATGGCGCCATATTCAGCGTCCAGGGCAGGGCGCTGGATGAGGTCGCCCGCCGCGATGTAAAAATCGTGATTGTCGGCAACCCCGCTAATACCAATGCTTATATCGCGATGAAAAACGCACCCGGCCTGAAGCGGGAGAATTTCTCGGCAATGATGCGGCTGGACCATAATCGCGCCTTGTCGCAAGTTGCCGCTAAAGTGGGAAAACCGGTTTTCAGTGTCAAAAAAATGATCGTCTGGGGTAACCATTCCGCCACTCAGTATCCCGACTTGAACCACGCGGAGATCGACGGCGACAAAGCCGTCCACCTCATCCAGGACCCTGCGTGGGTAGAAAACTATTTCATCCCCACTGTGCAAAAGCGCGGTACCGTGGTGATCGAGGCGCGCGGCTTGTCGAGTGCGGCCAGTGCGGCGAATGCAGCCATCGACCATGTTCATGACTGGGTTTTGGGTACGCGGAAAAATGACTGGGTATCCATGGGCATCCCTGCAGACGGCAGCTATGGGATACCGGGGGGTGTTATCTATGGTTATCCCGTAACCTGCCGGGGGGGCGCCTGCAAAATCGTTCCCGATCTGGAGATAAGTGAATTCAGCAAAGCGAAAATGCAGGCGACCTATCGGGAATTGATGGAAGAACGGGATTCCGTGAAACATTTGCTCGGATGAAACCACTTCGCATATGATCACGCCCTCCGCCGGTTCCCGCTTCCGCATGGCGCTTGACGCCGAAACGCCCTTGCAGGTGGCGGGTTGCATCAATGCCTATGCGGCGCGCATGGCCGGCCGCACCGGCTTTAAGGCCATTTACCTTTCCGGGGCCGGGGTGGCTGCTGCGTCCCTGGGTCTTCCCGATCTCGCCATTTCGACGCCGGATGATGTGCTGACGGACGTACGCCGCATCACGGATGTCACGGACGTACCGTTGCTGGTGGACGCGGATACCGGGTTCGGAAATACTTTGAGTATCGTCCGCACGGTGAAATCGCTGATCAAATCCGGCGCAGGCGCGATGCACATCGAAGACCAGGTACAGGCCAAGCGTTGCGGGCATCGTCCCGGCAAGGCGCTCGTCGGCCATGAGGAAATGGTGGATCGCATCAAGGCAGCGGTGGATGCCAGAACCGATCTCGATTTTGCCGTCATGGCCCGTACCGACGCGCTGGCGGTGGAAGGACTGCAAGCCGCCACGGACCGCGTGTGCGCCTATGTGGAGGCGGGTGCGGATATGATTTTTCCCGAGGCTGTCACTGAATTGGGCATGTACCGGCATTTCGCCGCTGCGGTGAAAGTGCCCATCCTGGCCAATATGACCGAGTTCGGCGTAACCCCTCTCTATACCGTAGAGGAGCTGGCCGCTGCGGAGGTTTCTCTGGTGCTTTATCCGCTGTCCGCATTTCGGGCCATGAATGCCGCTGCTCTCAAGGTCTTCCGGGCGATACGCAACGACGGTTCGCAGAAAAATGTGATCGATACCATGCAGACCCGTGCCGAGTTATACGATTTTCTCGATTACCATGCATACGAGGACAAGCTGAATAGCTTGTTTTTCAAATCCTCCAGAAAACCTGAAAATGAGTAAAACTGCCGAGAGTCCCGGTTCCGGAACCAAGAAATCCGTCCTGCTGTCGGGCGTGGTGGCGGGCAATACCGCCATCTGCAGCGTCGGCAGAACCGGCAATGATCTCCATTATCGCGGCTATGACATCCTGGACGTGGCCGATGCCTGTGAATTCGAAGAAATCGCCCATCTGTTGGTTCATGAAAAACTGCCGACGCCGGCGGAGCTGGCTGCGTACAAACAAAAACTGACAAGCCTGCGCGACGTCCCT
>JAKDLC010000214.1 GCA_030453055.1 Nitrosospira sp. | reverse complement strand
AGATCGGAGAATACTCATCATTGGTAGGGCTCTGTTCTGAATGTGGTGGCTGCCTGGATCAACGATGACCCGCCGTCCATATTGCCGAAGCCTAGGAAGCTCAGCGCCTTAGCGACGTCCCATTCGTAGCACGCGGTCACCAGAACGACTTCGCTCGCCGCGCCCGCGTACTGCCCGACGCCATCTCCGCCACTGCCGCCGGCGGCGCGATAGACGGACGCGCCAGCGAACGTATCGTCGCGCTGGCGCAGTCGATGGCGCCGGATGCCGCGCTTGTCGGACTTCTGGAAGAATCGTTGCGCGAAGAGCCGGGGGTTGTGCTGCGTGAAGGCGGGGTGATCGCCGATGGCTATGACGCCGAACTCGATGAACTGCGCGCCATACAGAACAACTGCGGAGAATTTCTGCTGCAACTCGAGGCGCGGGAAAAAATGCGCACCGGCATCCCGAATCTCAAAGTGGATTATAACAGGTTGCACGGTTTTTATATCGAAGTAACCCACGCGCACAGCGAGAAAATCCCCGACGACTATCGCAGAAGACAGACGCTGAAGAATGCCGAGCGCTATATCACGCCGGAACTCAAGGCCTTTGAGGACAAGGCCCTGTCGGCTCAGGATCGCGCGCTGGAACGAGAGAAGTTCTTATACTATGCGTTGCTGAACCTTTTGTCGCCACATATCGGTCATTTGCAACAAGTCGCCCGCAGCGTCGCTGAACTGGACGTGTTGGCGGCGTTCGCCGAACGCGCGCTCGCGCTCGATTACGCCTTGCCGATCTTCACCGGCGAGGCCATTATCGAAATTGAGGCGGGACGCCATCCGGTGGTGGAAAACCAGGTGGAGAACTTCATTGCCAACGATGCGCGGCTCGGCGCTTGCGGTCCTTATGGCGATAGCAGACGGCGAATGCTCGTTATCACCGGCCCCAACATGGGGGGCAAATCCACTTATATGCGTCAAGTCGCGCTGATCGCACTACTCGCCTATTGCGGCAGTTTCGTCCCGGCTGAAAGTACGCGCATTGGCCCGCTGGATCAGATTTTTACCCGTATCGGCGCATCCGATGATCTCGCCGGAGGGCGCTCGACTTTCATGATGGAAATGACTGAGGCCGCCAATATTCTGCACAACGCCAGCGCCCAAAGCCTGGTGCTGATGGATGAAATAGGACGAGGCACTTCCACCTTTGACGGTCTGGCGCTGGCGTTCGGGATCGCCCGCCATCTGTTGGAAAAGAACCGCAGCTATACCTTATTCGCGACCCATTATTTTGAACTGACGAGACTTGCCGGGGAATTCGCGCAGGCAGCCAATGTGCATCTGCAGGCAGTCGAACACAAGCACCATATCGTATTCCTGCATGCGGTCAATGACGGACCCGCCAATCAAAGCTATGGTCTTCAGGTGGCGGCGCTGGCGGGCATACCGGAGCCCGCAATCAAAACGGCAAGAAAATATCTGGTGAAACTTGAGCAGGAAAGCGCGGACAGGCAACCACAACGGGACTTGTTTTCAGAAACGGTCGCCGCGACGAAAGAAAACCCGCCACAACACCCCGTTCTTACGCTGTTACACGCAATCGAGCCAGACGAGTTAAGCCCGAAACAAGCGCTGGAGAAACTCTATGCACTGAAAAATGCAGTCGGGAAAGAGTAGCCCTGGAACTCGCCTGCCGCTTGCGGAGAGTACGGGAGAATAACCGTAAATCCCGCAGTCGACCGCTCATTTGTCACACATTTTTCAGCCCACAGTTGGATATCTCGTTCAATGTTCGTGGCCGCGGGGCCCATGGACGTGGCCGTGAGAGAGTTCTTCCGCAGTGGCGGGGCGCACCTCGGTAACCGTACAATCGAAACGAATTGTCAGGCCGGCGAGCGGATGGTTGCCATCCACGACCACCTTGTCCTCGGCGATATCGGTTATCGTAAAGATCAAGACATCGTCGGAACCTTCCTCTCCACCTTCAAACTGCATTCCGACTTCGATATTGTCGGGGAAAGCATCACGCGGCTCCACCCGGATCAGTTCACTGTCATATTCGCCAAAAGTGTTTTCCGGCTCCATGAAAACGGAACAACTGTAGCCCACCTCCCTGTTATGCAACTCCTCCTCCACCATGGGAAAGATTCCGTCATAGCCACCGTGCAAATAGCTGATGGGTGAACCGGGTTTTTCCATGATTTTACCGGTTGAATCCGACAGCTCGTAGTTGAGCGATACCACCGTGTCTTTTTCAATGCGCATAGTCATAATAGTATTCAATCCGTCGTTTAAGTTACCGCAATAATCGTACGCGCATGGTCCTTGCGCCGTTTCCCAGGATAGCCGCCGATTCATACGTTTCGCTATGGAGTTAAAGTTTGCCGGCGGCGACCACTATTAGGTAAGTGACAGGAAACGAAATAAAGTTCCCTATCCCATAAGGGATGGGATAGGGTTAAATTTTACCATTCAACATTACCCTGACCGGGGCGAAACTACGCCGATGTATTACCGATGCGCCATAAACCCGTAAGGCCGCAATGTGTCGCTCCGTTGAATACCCTTTATGCCGGTCAAAGCCATAGTGCGGGAAGCGCTCGTGTAACGCCACCATTTCAGCGTCGCGCGCCGTCTTGGCAAGAATCGAGGCAGCGGAAATTTCCGGTATGAGGCTATCGCCCCTGACAATCGTGGTTACCGGACATTTCAGACGAGGACCATGGTTTCCATCCACCAGTACTCTGCCGGGAATGAATGACAGGCTTTCAACGGCGCGCTTCATGGCAAGCAAGCTTGCCTGGAGAATATTCAACCGGTCGATTTCCTTAACGGACGCGAAACCAATAGCCCAGGCCACCGAATACGTTTTAATGGCCAGGGTCAGCCTGTTGCGTTCATTTTCGCTGAGCGTTTTTGAATCCGCCAGCCCATCAATTCTATAATCCGGATCAAGTACCACGCACGCGGCGAATACGGGTCCCGCCAGCGGTCCTCTGCCCGCTTCATCCACGCCACAAACCCAGTTGAACCCTTCGCCCGGCATCCCTCAACTCCCGATTCCGATCCCGCATCTGCAACCGCCAATGCCGCGACACAGGCACCGACTTCTAACCCGGATGTTTCATAAATTGACGCGCGCCCTCGCTGGTCTTTTGTTTCGTATGGGAATTTTGCTCGGTCGGGCGTATGAGTCACTACGCCACTCCCTCACAAAGTCCCCCTACAAAACAAAATCCTGCGCGATCATCACGCGAATTTATGAAACATCCGGGCTAATTGTGGCGACCGCGACGCGAGCGGATGATGGCGCTCGCCGGAAACATACCGGCTACGACTGCTTACCCCGCATCGTGCACATCAACCCGGCTTCGGTAACGATACGGCCATCCACTTCCGCCCGGGTGGAATACTTCCAGATGCCGATTCGCTGGCGTTCCATCGTTGCCTTGAGTATCAACTGGTCACCTGCCTCTACCGGCCGTTTGAAACGGGCATTATCGATACCGACGAAATAATAAACCGAATTATCATCGGTTTTCATATCCATGGTCTTGAGCGTCAGAATGGCCGCCGCCTGCGCCAGCGCTTCGATAATCAGCACGCCCGGCATAACCGGATGGTGAGGAAAATGACCGGAAAAGAAAGGTTCGTTAATGGTCACATTCTTGAGCGCGGTTATGTTTTTCCCTGGGTCGCAGGATAGAACGCGATCCACCAGTAGAAACGGATAACGATGAGGCAGATATTGCAGGATTTCATGGATATCCATGGCGTTCAACTGTTGCTCCTTCGAACTTGGCATCGTTTTCCATTATGAATGAAGACAATTCGGTCTTCGCGAAATAATTTCCGTGGGCATGAAACAATGGCGGCTACTGTGGCCGGCTACTTGTCGGCCAGCGCCTTGATGACTTTCTCGGTAACGTCCATGCGTTGACTGCGATAAACCAGATCGCGCAAAGACAATATCAAGTCATACTTCTCAGTTTCCGCGATCATCTGTATCGCTTTGGTGGCGTTCAATTGAAGCGTAGCAACTTCGTCATTCTGACGCAGAGTCAGGTCTTCGCGCATCTGCCGTTGCGCACGCTGATGTTCGCGATTGAGGGTGGCGAGGTCGCGCTCCTTATTGCGCCGGTCCGCCTCCGGCATGGTCTTGTCATTTGCGAGAAGATCCTGAAGCGCCTTCACCTGCGACGCCATCGCCTTGATTTCCTGATCGCGCGGCAAAAATTCCTTTTCTATTTTTTGCATGGCTCTTATCGCCGGGGCCGATTCGGCCAGGACCCTTTCGGGATCGACCACGCCAATCTTGATATCATTTGCGCGGACGTCAAAGGAACCGCTGGCGGAAACAATGATTATGCAAGCCGCCGTTAAAGTTCGCCGCCACTGAACCTTATGTTTCAAATTTGTCTCCCCCGATTGTTCTTTGATTAAAACTGCTGTCCAAACTGAAACTGGAATGGCTGCAAGCGGTCGTCGGGATGGCCATTTATCGGCTGGGCAACGCTGACTTTGAGCGGCCCCATGGGGGAAATCCAGGTAACGGCGATTCCAGCGGAATAACGCATCCCTTCCACCTCCGGTCTCACCCCGTCAGGCCCCCATACGGT
>JAKDLC010000213.1 GCA_030453055.1 Nitrosospira sp. | reverse complement strand
GCGCTGCCGATGGTGCAACACCTGGTCATGATGGCGCTGATCGTCGCCATTCCGTTCATCCTCGTGATGTCGGCCTACAGCTTCAAGGTGGCTGGGTTGGTGACGTTTTCGTATTTCGGGCTGTCGACCATCACGATCTGGTTCGAGATTTCGCGCTGGATGAGCAACAACCTCGTTCACATGGTCTACAGCAGCGACGCGGCCAAGCTCGGCTGGATTGCCGGCATCGGCAGCACCTATGATGTCGGCGTATTGGGCCTGGTACAGGTGGCCATGCAGCTGTTGTTCCCGTTGATCTGGATTTCGTTGCTCGGTTGGTCCGGTTGGCAGGTTGGAACTGGCCTTGGGAGCTTGATGAGCAGCGGTAGCAAAGATGTGGGCAGTGCCGGCGAGAAAGGCCCAATCTGAAAATATGATTAGCGGGCGAGATAGAAACTCAGTCCAATTTCACATACTCAGAAACCTTCACGCCGTCCACATACCAGCCCGGCCCGTCGGGGCCGTTCCAGTCACCATACTCGCCGTGATTGTCGTCGCCGGATCGGCGCATGCCGGAACGAAACAGCCTGTCGACGCGATCATCACCAATGAAAAACGGCAGCACATAGACGACCAAGCCGAACGCGGCGCCCAGGATGGCCACCAGCGTCACGATATTCACGACAGCCGACCAGTCCACCAGAGCGACAAGGGTCGCGGTCACGCCCAGCATGGCCGCGGCCGCCACCAGTGCGGCCAGGATGCCGTGGCGGCGATGACAGCCATGTGCAATCAGCGCGGTGGCCACCAGGCCGACGCCGGCACTCAGCCAGGCACCGATGGCGCCGGCTTCGATGCTGCCGGGCACCAGAACTGCCGTGACGGCGCCCAGCGCGATCCAGGCTATGACACCCACGGCCAGGCGTTTCGGCCAGCGGCGCGCACCCACGGCCCGACCAAGCCGCCAGACCCAGCGGTGCTTCGGCATGCGATGCGTTGCCTTGTTATCCGTGTGCGCAGCGGTCATGGCGCCACCTCTATTAGACGTATCCACGGCTAGAGTATCGCCGTTGTCCGGATCGAAGCAAACACGCGCTGGACAGGCTGGGTATAACACAACGATGCACAGCACCACGCGTGCGGCGGTGTAGCGTCGAATCCGTTGTGAATCCAGGTGATACGGGGTAAAGGCTGGCGTGTAATGCCAACCATGAGCGTAGCCGCGCCGTACTGGCCGATACCCATTCGGTGTTCAAACCGGCGGATCCGCTGGAGAAACACACATGTCGCATGTTTACAGACATCATACACACGCGCCGTATGAGCGTCTAGCGAGCCAATTCAGGGCGCGACGGCCGCACACCGGCATCGCCACAACCTGCCATCCAGGCCCGACCGATACCCCTTGCCGGCATCGTGTCGGCTTGGATTGGATCGTTTTGAGGACGGGATTGCCGGGTTCGCGGTCGTATCGACTACGGTACATCCGTAACATCACAATCCCCGTATGCGTCGGAGAGTCGCAAAGCAAGATCTGGAACTTGCAGCCTTTTTAAAACCGTCCGTGGTAACGGGGTAGAACCCGTTCGAAGTGCATTGAGAATAGGCGACCACTGTCCTTCACAGACACCTGTCCTGTCTATTGACTAAACTTGGCTTCAGGCGATACATGGCCGGGCGAGTTGGTGCGCCGGAACGCGAATACACAGCAGACGACGATCAAGCCGCCTGCCACTGTGAGAAAGCTAACCGGGTTCCCGAAAACCGCGTAATCCAGCGCATACGTGATGACCGGCACCAGGTAAAACAGCGCGCTGACATCGCTGACCTCACTACGATCCAGCATGAATACGAGTAACAGGATTGCTCCTGCCGACACCACGAAGACCATCCACAGGGCCGACACAGCGAACTGTGGCGTGGCTTCAACATGGAAACCCGCCAGGAACACAGCCACAAGATAAACCAGGGATGACACCGCGTACTGTCCTATGACCGAGGTTACGACACCGGTCCGTACGCCTTTCTGCAGCAAAGTGCCGACGGTGAAGGAGACTACGGCACAGCCACCGAATGCCAAACCCAGCGGCGTTGACACGCCGACCTCATGTCCACCCAGTATGGCCAGCACAAGTCCCGCGAAGCCCGCAAGCAGGATTATGAAGCGACTTCGGCCGACAGACTGCCGCGCCATTATCGGTGTGAGCAGTGGTTGCATGCCCAGCACGATAGCGAGCATTCCCGGGCTTAGCCCGGAAGCAATGGCAGCGAAAAAGAAAACCTGATAGGCAACCTGAAGCACCAGACCGACGGATGCCACGCGAATCCATTCACCGATAGATAGGTTGAACAGTGCCCGTACACGTTCGCTTACAAGTACCTGCGCGATCAAAACGATCACGGCAAAGGCTCCTAGCGCTCGAACTAAAAGAAACGAGAGAACTGAGGCATCTTGCAGGCCCAGTTTGACGAAAATGGCGCCGCTGCTCCACATGGCAACGAAGAGTAGCGGCGCGGCCTTGGCTAGAACGGAGGACATCTTAAACCGGTTTCTACCACTCGGAGATGGAAAACCGCTGACCGAGATCGCGATCTACCACGAGATAGCGCTTGAGCGCCTGTGCTTTGTCAGCGGTATCAGTATCCGCGTTACGATTGGCGGCTTCGATGAGCCAGTCGTAGCAGGCGGCGACTGGCACGTCGCGAGTGAAGTGATATTTGGATGCTGTGAACACGAGATCTTTGAACGTCCGCCGTGACAACAGTGCACTTATACCTCCGATTATCGACTCGACCTCGGCGTCGTTCAGTGCTTCCCGGACGCGATACGTCGGCTCGATCCTAGTGACCAGATCCCGCGTAGAAAAAATGTCTTCTGGACGAAAATCGGTTTCGAAGACAAAGTCAAAGCACAGCGCCATACGGCTCTTGTTGGAGAAATTAACCGCCGAGTGTTCGATTGCTGCGTCCAGAAACCATACCTCACCCTTTTTCATTTGAAACACTCCGCTGTCGTCAGAGTGATACGAGTCGAGGTTGTCTTCGAGCATCACGAAGACGCGAAAGAAATTTAGGCCATCCTCTTTCATCTCGACGAAGTCGCGATGCGGCACGACCATGCCGTCGATCAGATTGCGCGCCCGCACCATCTTCAGCGCGGCCGTAGAAAAATGATCGTTGATTACTTGCCTGATTTCCGGCAAGCGGTGCAAGTGCTCGGTGGCTTCGGGCCTTTGGCAAAATCGAAACTGGCTATCGTCGCCTTCGCCCGATGCGTTCAAAAGGGATATGTTTTTCCAGTATCCTTGGGCAAATTCATCGTATTCTTCCTCAATCTTTGGCAACGAGTTGAGGTAGGCGATTTCGTTTTTCAGATCGAAACCGTCGAGATTCAATGACCCCACGATGCATGACGACATGGCTAATCCTCTTATTACAAAGCACTTACACAATTCTATCTGGCACATCTGCTTCGCGGAAACAAAAAGATTTGCTATGTTTGATTCAATTATTTCGATAGCGGTCGAAGTGGGTGGCGTATGGATTTGAACATTGGGCGACTGCGCACCTTCGTGGCCGTGGCCGAAACGCGAAGTATTTCCAGCGCAGCTCATCGCGTACATCGGGTGCAGTCGGCCGTCAGCTGGCAAATTAAGCAGCTCGAGGCCGAGATCGGTCAGGTATTGTTCGAGCGCACATCGCGTGGCGTACGGCTCACGCGCGCCGGGCGCTTGCTGCTTATCCGGGCTCGGGAGCTAATCGAGCTCAGCGAGCGCGCTGTTGACGAGCAACGTGCAGATCACTTAACGCAAACCTTGGTCATCGGCACCAGCGATGTTTTCGCCCACAGCCTGCTGCCCGGCATACTCAGGCAGTGCAGTCCCGATGCAAGCGCATTGCGCGTGCGTGTGATTACCGGATACAGCGACAGCATCTGGTCGATGCTGGCAAACGGGGAAATTGATCTCGCCCTGACCCAGAATTGCCCGGATTATATCAACGCCCATCCGCTGTTGACGACCGATTTATGCTGGATTTCGAGTTGCGACTACGCGCCAATTGGGGACGTTGTCCGGTTGGCTTGTTTCACCGAAGGCTGTACCGATCGACCCCGAATATTCAGCGCAATGCAACGCGACGGCCTTGGCCACGAAATCGTTTACTCCGCGACCTCCTACGGCGCAATTCTGGCTGCGCTTTCAGCCTGTGAAGCCATCGCGGCAGTGCCGCGGATTGCGGTCGGGGAAGGGGTCGATGTTCTGGGGCAGCAAGAAGGCCTCCCGCCGCTTGGGCAAATCACGGTCTCTATGGCTTGTGATCGGCGTGGTGCGAATCGACCGCTACAGGCACTGGAAGACACTATCGTCGATTACTTCAACCAGACGCCTCAGGAAGATATATTGGTTGCCTGACCGGTAAGTACGCTTCTAGCGGGTGGGCTTACGAAACGGGAAATCGTACGTTTAGCTACCAGCATGTCCTGAGAAGGCCCGCCATGCCTAAGCTATAGGGTTTTCTGCTCGTCTGGAGTGCACTTCAGATGGATGTCAAATCAAGCCGCGTGGAGCGTCAAGATAGTGCCTGTTTTCGCTTCATATGACACTCAAGACACGAACTCTATGA
>JAKDLC010000212.1 GCA_030453055.1 Nitrosospira sp. | reverse complement strand
ACACACCGCAATGATGCTCTCACAGTTGAAACGCAACGTGGGGCCGGCGAGGGTGATCTCAAGCCCGGCCTTATCTTCAGCGTTATTGACCAGCCGATTGGCCAAACGAAACGCCAAACCATCCATCGGTCCGGACGGCGGCACGCCGATATTCCAGTAGCCTATCCGTCCGGGATAATCCTGCACGGTGGTTTGCACGCCGGCGTCAAGAACATCGATCGTGTGCGCAGCATAATGAAAACCATTGAGGAAGCGCGTCGTGTACCGCCCGCTGCGAAACGCCGCGCCATGCAGAATCTGTTTCAGATAATCCAGGTTGGTTTCAATGCCATGCAACGCGGTGGCCTCCAGTGCAGCGAGCAGCCTGGCGATAGCCTGATCGCGATCTGCCGCATGCACGATAATTTTTGCCAGCATCGGGTCATAGAACGGGGACACCTCGATGCCGCGTTCCACCCAGGTTTCAATGCGCGCCGCAGGCGAAGGCGGAAACTCCGCCGCGGTGAGCATACCGCAGGAGGGCTGAAAATCCCTCGCCGGATTCTCGGCGTACACGCGCACCTGGATGGCAGCGCCACGCGGGTGGATATCGAACGAATTCAGCGGCGGCAAATCGCCGGCGGCCTGCCGCACCATCCATTCCACGAGGTCGATACCGGTTGCTTCTTCGGTCACGCCGTGCTCGACCTGCAGGCGCGTATTCACCTCCAGAAAATAGAATTCGCCGCGGGATGCATCGAGAATATATTCCACCGTACCGGCGGATTGATAGTTGACCGACTTGCCCAAGCGTACGGCAGCATCCAGCAGGGCCTGACGTAGTGGGGGAGTGAGATTGGGCGCCGGTGTTTCTTCAATCACTTTCTGGTTGCGCCGCTGCATCGAGCAGTCGCGTTCCCCCAGCGCAATCACCTGGCCTTTACCGTCGCCGAAAATCTGCACCTCGATGTGGCGGGCATTCTCGACATACTTTTCCAGAAACAGACCGGCATCATTGAAATTGTTCTGCGCCAGGTATTTCACCGACTCGTAAGCGTCGCTCAACTCATCCTTGTTCCAGCACAAGCGCATGCCGATACCGCCGCCTCCCGCGGTACTTTTCAGCATGACGGGATAACCGATGGTAGCCGCCTGACGAAGTGCCTCTTCTGCATTTTCCAGCAAGCCGGTTCCCGGCAGCAGCGGCATGTGGTTCTGCAACGCCAGTTCGCGCGCCGTGTGCTTGAGGCCGAAAGAACGCATCTGCCGCGGGGTGGGGCCGATGAAGCAAACCCCATGCGCGGCGCACTGCTCGGCGAAATCCGCTTTCTCGCTGAGGAAGCCATATCCGGGGTGAATGGCTTTTGCACCAGCGCGTCTGGCGACATCCAGAATCTTGTCAACGCGGAGATAACTTTCCGCCGCGGCTCCGGCGCCGATGCAATGCGCTTCGTCGGCCTCCAGCACATGCCGCGACAGCGCATCGGCATCGGTGTATACCGCCACGCTTTTCACGCCCATGCGACGCAGCGTGCGGATGATGCGGGAAGCAATGGCGCCGCGATTGGCAATCAATACTTTCTCAAACATTCCGTGCGACCTCCGTTCGAGATTATTAATCGAATGTCATATCATCCGGCTCATCCCAAACCAGCAACCGGATAGGCGTGGGATTGTAGGCATTGCATGGGTTGTTCAGCTGTGGACAATTAGAAATCAGCACCACTACATCCATCTCGGCTTGCATCTCCACGTACTTGCCCGGCGCGGAAACACCATCCGCGAAGTCCAGTCCGCCATCTTCCGATATGGGTACATTCATAAAGAAATTGATGTTGCTGGAAATATCGCGCTTGGTCATATCGAGATGCCCGCAAATCGGATCGTGCGCCAGCGCATGCAGAAAATTGTCGCGGCAACTGTGCATGGGATATTTTTCGAGCGCGTAGCGCACGGTATTGCTCTCCGCTGCGCAGGCGCCGCCCACCGTATCATGCCGCCCGCATGTATCGGCAACGATGGCGAGCATGACATTGCCGAAATTGGAATACAATTTGCTGCCGGTGGTCAGGTACACCCTGTTCTGGCGGCGGATCGTATCGGTTGCGCTGTAGCGCTCCAGCGCGTTGCTGGCGTTATAGAACAGCGTGTCCACTGCCTGATTGCCCTCCAGATCGACAATACGGAACACCTGACCTTTCTTCACCACCTTGACCCATGGCTCGCCCGCGGCGCAAACCTCATCCATCACGGCAAGATCGGGATTCAGTTGGCTTTCAACAAGATTCTGCGTACTCACGCTGCACCTCCACAGGCATATAAACGTCGGGTATTTTGCAGACTGCGCGCATTCTCGGCGATGCGCGTACAATCCGTCGCCGCTGCGGGCGGCGTCGCAAACGCAGCCAGGCTGACCGCGCCGGGACGGTAGGTTTCCGCCGGATCGAGAGGATGAGGAGCGGCTGACAGCGCCACTATCGTATCCATCTCGAAACTCAAATCCACGTGATCGCCCGCCTTGCCGTTACCGGAATGAAACGCCAGTTCCCCGGACGCATTGCTGGTCACCTTGCTGAAAAAATTGATATTGGGCACCACATCGCGCATACCCAATCCCCACTTCCCCAATTCAATCAGCATGCCATCGAGTCCGCTGCGAAACATCTCATTACGCAGCTCCTGATATCGCCCGATACCGTATTTTTGACGTATCAGGTCAGCATCGCTCATGCCGCACACGGTGTCGTTCCAGCCTGAGGTATCTTCGGTAATACAGCAGAAGATGCGTCCCATATCAGAATGACAGGCATGCCCTTTGGTCAGACGGAACGTATGCTGCGACTTGAGCGTATCGGCCATGTTGTAGCGTTCCAGTTTCTCTTCCAGATTATAGAAGAGCACTGCGGCGTTGGCCCCGCCGGTTACATCGACCAGACGCAGCGTCGTACCCCGGCGCACGACGCCAGACCAGTGGCAACCGCCGGGAATGTTTTCTTCCCATAGAAATGTATTGGGTTGGCTCATGTTTTCTCCTTATCAAAATGAATCTTCACATCTGGCACTTGATCGCTCGTTTTTTGCTCAATTAAGCGCCATGCGTTTAGGAGCATTTTTTACGGGCGCTCCCGGCGAATTCCGGTCGTCAGAATATACAGTGTGGTTACGCTGAGAATGCTGCCCAACACCAGAGGCACTGCCCATAGCTGCCACCAGGGCGCATTGGGCGCAACCACGTAGGCCCGCGGCCAGGCGATGTTGACAAATTCAAACACCGACCAGATGAAAGCCACCGTATTGATCACCAGGCCCCAGACTCCCAGCTTCAACTCGCCCAGCGCGGGGTTCCAGCGACCCGTAAGCCGGGTGAACAGCCCTACCCCGGTTGTCAGGGAAAACATGGCGTAGAGCCCACCCGTACCGAAGGCAATCACAGTGGCGACCGCTCCATCGTTCAAACCGAGCAGCAATCCGAGTCCCGCCAGCGATACGGTACAAATGATTGCATTGCGCGGAGTCTGATCAGCGGCCAAACGGCTTAGTACGGCGGGCATATTGCCCTCACGGGCCATCGAGTAAACGATGCGCGACGTGTATTTCACGACGGATGCCCCGCAGGCAAGAAAAGCGATCATGACGATGGCTAAAAAAGGCTTCTCCGCCCACTCTCCGAAGCTACCGGTAATCACCGGCGTGATCGGATCGGACGAGGCGCTCGTATTCACCAGTGTGTCGCGGTCGAAGCTCAACGTCAGCGCGGCAGAGTTGAAGAGCACAACGCTTCCCACCATGCATAAGGAAAAGAAGATCGCGCGAGGAACCATGCGCTTGGGTTCATGGGTTTCTTCGGCGATGGTGGAGCAGGCGTCAAAACCAATGAAAGCCCAGCCCGCAATCGCGAGCGCCGCCAGGAAAGCGGCGGTCTCACCGGGCGCCGTGCCGGTGCCCAGATGCTGGAACAATTCGGAAAGCGGATGCTGCCGGAAGAAGAAAAACAGGAGCAGCGCCACGCCAAGCGAGCCCACCACTTCGGCATAAACACCCAGTGTAATAATCAGCTTGAAAACATTGACGTGAGCCAGATTGAGCAGCGTACAGAGCAGCAGAAACACCGCGCCCCACGTCACTAACGTGTGCCCGGAGCCACCCGTCGATCCAAAAAAGATGGAAAGCCAGACGCCCCCGGTATAGGCGGTTGTGGTTAGCATGGCGACGGTGGAACAAACGTAGACGACCCCGGCAAATTGTCCGGTGACACTCCCGCCGAGTTGTCGCGCCCACTTGTAAGCGCCTCCCGCAATCGGAAACTGCGAAGACAACTCAGCGTACACGGTCGCCACGAACAACTGCATCACCAGACAGATGACCAGCGCGGCAAACCAACCGCCCCCGGTCACCGCCGTCTGCACGCCCATAATGGCGTAGAGTCCCACCACTGGCGAAACGACCGCGAAACCAAGGGTAAGGCTATTCCAGACGCTCATGCTGCGTCTGAGTTTATCGGCAGTGGCGGGAGCGGTCACGCCAACGCCAGAAACGGAACCATCCTGATTTCCATTTATGGACATGGCATTCCTCCCGGAATGCTCCTGGCGGACCCGTCCAAAATCCCCATGCGAAACAAAAGACCAGCAAGG
>JAKDLC010000211.1 GCA_030453055.1 Nitrosospira sp. | reverse complement strand
CGCCGGCGTAATCGCAAGCGCAATCCGGGCGTTTATTCCCCGCCGGGCCAGACTTGAAGAATCGAAGCGGAAAAGTGACTGGACGAGGACAGATTTTGACGACTTTGAAAGCCAATAGTTGTTCCTATTGGTCGAAAAAGCGGTGACATATGGACCGGCCAGACGCGTTTGCAGCCGATTTCCTTTCAGTCCGACAGGCCACCAGCCTTGACGATTGATTTGATTTTTTCATTACATAATCTATATTGGAACTTGCGCCGCGGAGGTGAAACGGGCAGCAGATCGTAGTTGGGGTAAATTGGAATGAACCCCGACATGTTCGTGGTGATAGCGTTTGCATTGGGGCATAGAATTGTACCTGGCCGGTGCGTGTGAAGGATTTTTAGAAGCGACACTATGGCGTGAGTAAAACATTGCAACGCATTCTGGCATTGGTCGATAGCGGCGATGTCCGCATATCTGATCACGGTTATGATGAACTTTCGGAAGATCGTATTTTTGCCAGAGAAATTATTGAAGGTGTACATGAAGCGATAATGATTGAAGATTATCCGGGCTATTTGAAAGGCCCTTGCATTCTGGTATTGCAGAAAGACCATGACGGCAAGCCAATCCATGTGGTTTGGGGAATTCCGAGAAATGCCGACTCGCCTGCCGTAGTTGTCACAGCCTATCGGCCCGTTCCGGATAAATGGACCAAGGATTTCTTGAGGAGGAAACGATGAACAAACAACATCGTACGAAACTTTTGCGCGAGGGTCAGTACATTGTCGAGGTTGAGGTCGAGGTCGAGCTCATCGATACAGGAGAGGGTTGGTCACCTTATTTATCGCTTGAGGATGCTTATAAACTGGATGATGTTCGTACCGCACTCCATCGTGGCGATCTCAAAACTGCTGCGCGGTTGGGGCGGGTTTTTACGCTAGCCCCTGTGGTGGTTTGAAACCCGTGTAGGTTGGGGTGAGGTACGAACCTCAATTGGCGGAGCCGAATGATGCTGATGACACCAACCCCGATAAAGTCACCAAACCGATTCCCCTAAAGAAACTGGGCGACAGGCGCATCCCGCTTCGGGGTCGCACCTTCTTGCGGAAGGCACTGCTCCGCCCTGCGCGGTCGCATTCCGCGTCGTTGCGCCTTGCCCTGCACCCCAAAAACCGCACACTTCACCCCGTCCAACTACCGGATTTAGGTTAAACCGATATGAATGATACAATTTCACGGTTTCTTCAGCAAAACATCCCCTCGGAGGCGGCTCGTGTCCACCATTAAATCCATCTTGCATGAAACGCGGGTATTCCCGCCCGACGCAGCATTCGTAAGACAGGCAAATCTGTCAGGCATGGAAGCCTATCGCGCCCTCTGCGCCGAAGCCGGGAATGACCTCGCGGCTTTCTGGGGCAAGCTGGCGCGGGAACATATCATGTGGCGCAAACCCTTCACTCGCGTGCTCGACGAAAACAACCCTCCCTTCTTCAAATGGTTCGATGACGGTGAGCTGAATATTTCTTTCAATTGTCTCGACCGGCATCTCGCCACTCAGCCAGACAAAATCGCCATCATTTTCGAGGCGGACGACGGCGCTGTCACCCGGTCCACATACCGCGATCTTCACGGCCGGGTATGCCGGTTTGCCAACGGACTCAAGTCGCTTGGCGTCAAAAAAGGCGATCGCGTCATTATCTACATGCCGATGAGCATCGAAGCCGTGGTGGCGATGCAAGCCTGCGCCCGCATCGGTGCGACGCATTCAGTCGTATTTGGCGGCTTCTCCGCCAAGAGCCTGCACGAACGAATTCTCGATGCAGGCGCAGTGGCCGTCATTACCGCCGACGAGCAGCACCGCGGCGGTAAAATCAACCGCTTGAAAGCCGCCGTGGATGACGCGATTGCGCTGGGCGGAACCGATACGGTGAAATCCGTGGTGGTTTACAAACGCGGCGGCGGAGACGTGCAATGGCATGTCTCGCGCGATATCTGGTGGCACGAGCTGATCGCGGACAAGAGTGATGTTTGCGAGCCCGAATGGATCGATGCCGAACACCCGCTGTTCACTCTCTACACTTCCGGTTCCACCGGCAAGCCGAAGGGGGTACAGCACTCTTCCGCAGGTTATCTGCTGGGCGCGATCACGAGCATGAAGTGGATTTTCGATTACAAACCCACCGACGTTTTCTGGTGTACCGCCGATGTGGGTTGGGTCACCGGGCACAGCTATGTGACGTACGGTCCGTTGGCGATCGGCGCCACCCAGGTGGTATTCGAGGGCGTTCCCACTTATCCCGACGCCGGCCGCTTCTGGAAAATAATACAGGACCACAAAGTGACCACTTTTTACACTGCGCCTACCGCAATTCGCTCACTCATAAAAAACGGCCCGGACTTGCCGGGGAAATACGATCTGTCCTCATTACGCCTGCTGGGTTCCGTAGGCGAACCGATCAATCCCGAAGCCTGGATGTGGTATTACACCGTCGTGGGACAGTCGCGCTGTCCGGTGGTGGATACCTGGTGGCAAACCGAAACGGGGTGTCACATGATCGCCCCCGCACCCGGTGCGGTGCCGCTCAAGCCCGGGTCCTGCACGTTGCCGCTACCCGGCATCATGGCGGCCATTGTGGATGAAGCCGGGCACGATATCGAGAGCGGCAAGGGAGGATTTCTTGTCATCAAACGTCCGTTTCCGTCACAGGCGCGTACGTTATGGGGCGACCCGGAACGCTTCAGGAATACCTATTTTCCCAAAGAACTGGGCGGCAACTATTATCTGGCCGGCGATTCCGCCAACCGCGATCCGGACGGCTATTTCTGGATCATGGGACGCATTGACGATGTATTGAACGTCGCCGGCCACCGCTTGGGCACCATGGAAATCGAATCGGCTCTGGTGGCCAACCCCCTGGTCGCAGAAGCCGCCGTGGTGGGCAAGCCCGACTCGATCAAAGGCGAGGCGATCGTGGCATTCGTCGTGCTGAAAAACGCGCATCCCCAAGGAGAGGCTGCGCATAAAACCGCCATTGAATTACGTGATTGGGTATCGCGGGAAATCGGTCCGATCGCCAAACCCGATGAGATCCGCTTCGGCGACAATCTGCCCAAGACCCGTTCCGGCAAAATCATGCGCCGCTTGCTGCGCACGCTCGCCAGGGGAGAGGAAATAACCCAGGACGTTTCCACGCTGGAGAACCCGGCGATTCTTGACCAATTGAAACAGGCGATAGCGTAATTCCCGGAATCCGCATTTCTCGCCGTATGAATAACGACTCGTATCATCACGCAGAGGCGCACGCCGCACCCTCGATCGCCTCCCCCGCGCCGCCGCGCATCACCGATTACGACAATGGCATTAGCGCCATCGATGCGGACTATCTTCGTTCGGGGCTCGCTGCGATTCATCTTATCGTGGAAGGCGGCAAAGCGGCACTGGTGGATACGGGAACGTCGTCTTCCGTTGCCGGCGTGATGAGGGTGTTGGATAAAAAAAATCTTGCTCCCGAAGATGTGGCTTATGTATTTGTCACCCACATACATCTCGACCATGCCGGCGGTGCGGGAGAATTCATGCACTGTCTTCCCAACGCGAAACTGGTGGTGCACCCACGCGGCGCGCGACACATGGCCGACCCCGCCAGGCTCATCAGTAGCGCAATGGCGGTATACGGTGAAGCGGAATTCAAACGGATGTATGGAGTCATCCGTCCGGTGGATGCGAACCGCATTATCGAGGCGCCGGATGAATTCAGCCTGGATTTCAATGGCAGGCCATTACTGTTCCTCGATACACCGGGCCATGCGCGCCATCACTACTGCATCTTCGATAAAAAAAGCCAATCCTTCTTTACCGGCGACACGTTCGGCCTTTCCTACCGCGAATTTGACGTAGACGGAATGGAGTTCGTGTTTCCCACCACCACGCCAGTGCAGTTCGATCCTGTGGCGGCCCACGCCTCAATCGAACGCATCATGAGTTACCATCCAACGCATGCCTTCCTGACCCACTACGGGCGCATCGGCCATTTGCCGCGCCACGCCGGGGAGATGCACGACCTGATCGATGCCCATGTGACAATAGCCAGGAAGTTGCGCAACGCCCCTGACCGGCATACGGCGCTGGTGGAGGAGCTTGGGGAACTGTTGTTGCGACGGGTCATTGCACATGGCTGCAAACTGCCAGAGGAAGAAATTCGTGATCTGTTGAGCCTGGATGTCGGGCTCAACGCCCAGGGGTTGGCGTATTGGCTGGATCAAGCGGATGGGGGTTGAGAGTAAACTGTAGGACGCCCTATACCTTACGCGCATTGGGCCACTTGGTACGGAATAGTAGCCCTGTTTAGGATTTCGCTTCCTCTTGATAGATAACCACAGCGTCGAACGGGAACGCACCTTGTTCCTGTTTGCTTCCCGCAAATCAAGCAGTGTGCGCGACTTTTTCGAGAACGGCGGTGACTGTCATTTTGGGTCCACCAGACCTCAACCGCACGATGTCACCGATCTTGAATTTGTTAGCCATTGCAACTCCCGATGAACGTGGGTTAAGGGAGAAGTCTACCGTCCGAATTCAAGGGATTAGAAGTAACTCTCGTCATTCTTTATTTTCGTCCGAGATGCTTTCGGCTCTG
>JAKDLC010000210.1 GCA_030453055.1 Nitrosospira sp. | reverse complement strand
CCCGACGGCTCAAGCCAGGAGGGCACTGTACATGGCGTGGCGGATGACGGATCGCTGCTGCTACGGACCTCGGCGGGAATGGTCGGCTACAGCAGCGGTGAGATCACACTGTGCAGAATGACGTGAATACTTCCTTGCTAGTAGTCGATTCCGGTAATACTCACGTCAAGTGGGGGTTGTATGATGGACGCTGGCTGAAACAAGGCGTGGCGGCGCAGGAGGCGCAGGGGGAAAAGACGCTGCTGGGGCGGGAGTGGCGAGCTCTGCGGGAACCTGGCCGTATTGTTGTATCCCATGTTGCCGATATGCGAGCGAAGGCGGATCTATCCGAGCTGCTTTCCCGCTGGAAGGCGCAGCCTCAGTGGATCACCGCCGTTGCGTATCAGTGCGGCGTGCGCAATTACTACACGGATCCCGCACAGCTCGGCAGCGACCGCTGGGCGGCTTTGATCGCGGCATGGGAATTGCAACGGCAGGGTTGTCTGGTTGTGGATGCCGGCACGGCCATGACCGTTGACGCGCTTTCCGACACAGGGGAATTCCTCGGCGGTATCATCACGCCGGGTATGGATCTGATGCAGAAAATCCTGATAGAAAATACCGCGTCGCTGAAACCCGGTAACGGAAAGTTTCGTGATTATCCTGACAGCACCGCAGACGCCATCTATAGCGGTGCAGTGCATGCGCTGGCAGGCGCGGTGGAGCGCATGGCGGCGTTACTCGCCACCACGCTGGGCCGTACGCCTGACTGCATCCTCAGCGGGGGCGCCGCGCAGCAGTTACAACCACGGCTTAACGTAAACGCCAAGGTGGTGGATAGTCTGGTGCTGGAAGGCTTGGTATTGATTGCGCGGGAGAGTTCTGAAATGCCGCAATAGCGATGATGTCGTCCGGAATTCATTTGGAAACCCATGTCTGGTTTTCAGCATACAACGTTTTACACTACCGTCAATCAGTTGCGCAACCTGCCGCCGCCCAATGGAGTGGAGATCGCTTTTGCCGGACGCTCCAACGCGGGTAAGTCCAGTGCCATTAATTCGCTCGCCAATCGTGGCCGTCTTGCTTTCGTCAGCAAAACACCGGGGCGTACTCAGCACATAAATTTTTTTCAACTGGGATGCGGCCATTTTTTGGTCGATCTTCCCGGCTACGGTTATGCTAAAGTGCCGCCTGAAATCCGCAGGCATTGGGAACACCTGCTCAGCACCTATCTCCAGACCCGTGAATCCCTCTATGGCATGGTGCTTATCATGGACGTGCGGCACCCCTTGACGCCGCTTGACCGGCGGATGCTGGCCTGGTTTGCTTCAACGGGAAAACCGGTACATGTGCTGCTCACCAAGTCGGATAAGCTTGGCAGGCAGCAGGCCGGGAAGATTCTCAAAGATGTGCTTCGTTTTTTACGCGAGACTTATCCGCAATGCAGCGTACAATTATTTTCCAGTATGACCAGGGAAGGGGTCGAAGAAGCTACCGCCTTGCTGGGTACATGGCTTGGGCTCAACCCGGATGTTTCATAAATTGACGCGCGCCCTTGCTGGTCGTTTGTTTCGTATGGGAATTTTGCTCAGTCGGGCGTATGAATCACTACGCCACTCTTTCACAAAATCCCCCTACAAAACAAAATCCTGCGCAATCATCACGCGAATTTATGAAACATCCGGGTTAAAACAGGCCTTTAGCAGCAGTGGCGTTGTTTCACATTTGACCAACCTTCCTGCGCGCAGTTCCAGGAAGTAACTGCGTACAACGAAAGCTCCACCTTTGTCATTGATATATACGGGCGGCCGTATGACATCGACCAGCGCACTACCAACCTCGGACTAACCCAGGTCGAATTCGTCGCTGCGGAACCTTGATTTGACAAAAGACCTTTTCCCTCTCTGGCCTGGCTCCATATCTCTCCAGCGTTCCTGCGCCTTTGATTGAGAATGTTTGAACATTTTGTTCGTGAAGACTTCCGCCCCTTTGTCAAGCAGAGCGGAAAAGGGGGTGAATGCGTCATCATGATTTTGTTTCTTCATTTCTTTCTCCTTCGAGAACTTGCAACAGAGAGCTCCAACAAGAAACCATTTGGCAAAAAAACTTCCGCGTCTAACGCCAAAACACGGAGCATTTTGCACAAAATACCCTCTCTACAAAGAAATACCGTGCGTTACCGAACATAACCATTTTCTTGTGATTATTTTTCTCCACAATTGCTGTGGATAAGTTTGTTGATAACCCCCGGATACGAAGGGTAAGTCATCTTTCTGTAACAATATTTACTCAGTTGACCGTTTTTTGCACTTCGAAAATATACAATAATTATCAATTACTTAGATAAGATAGTAGCATTCATGCGGGTTCCGGGAGGAGAATCGTGGGCATTTGTATCGTCTGATGTTACGGATGTGGATTACCGGCAAATGTCAATAGGAATATCGGACTTTTTTTTGAACGAAAATTCCCCATGTTTCTTGATCGACGCCTGCCCGCGATCGCTCCTTCGTTAAAGCTACGCATATATGTACTTTAGTCCAATTTGCAACGTTCCATAAATCCGTAAGATGAATGGTACGCCTTCGCGATATAATCCACATCGGGTGCTTTTGAATGATTATGGTGATCGGAATGGGCGTCGAGGAAGTCAGCTTTGAACCGCCTGCCAAGGAAATTCTGTTATGAAAGCCAAACCCAGGCGTGTGCGCCCGCTAATTGTCAAGCCGCTTCCCCAAGCGACGCTGCCTCTTGTGCCGATCAGCCGCTGGAGAAGCGATGCCATCGGCGTTACTGCATACGTGTACGAAGAATCCGAAGCGGCCATACGCCAGTCCGGCTTGGTACCCGCATGGGTCGGTTATCCCTCTGAACGCCCGGGGGCCGGCGTCGCCGTACCCGCTCATCATTTTTTCCCCAACTATCTGAAGCTTTTGAGACTGCATAGCGGACGTTTACGCCTCGTAATCGATGTCCGTGCCGTGCTGCGAGAAGATACGTCCTTTCAAAGCTTTGTTGGCGGCTTGCTGGCTGATGCCCAGCTTTCCCTGGTGAAAGGTGAGTCCATATGACTCGTTGGGGTAACTAATCTTTGGCGCCGGGCCAAACCAAGGTAATTTTCTTACCGGGCTCTTTCCCGAGAATCAGATCACGATGAAGGGTAATCGATTTGTAGGCAGCGTCCAGGGAGTACTTTCCGGGCGCAACGTTTACCAACAGATAGGGGCCTTCGGCGACAGTATCCAGAATAGTGTTGCCGCGTTCATCTTTGATCGTTACGTGGACATCGCTGATGTATTCGGCGCCGGTGCCGGCTGCCCGAGCCAATACCAGCATCAATGACCATGAGCGTCCTCCGTGCAACATCGCTTCCGACTCGATCTTGCCTATGCCTCCCGAAATAAATTGCGTTTGACCTTGCGATTTCGCGGGCGGAAGAGAGGGGTTTTTTTCAGCGAAACTCAGCGTTGAAAATACCCCGGCCAAGACCATAATTAATTGAATGATTTTAATTTTCATGTAAGATCGATCCATTCTGTTTAAAAAATTGAAAATACGCTCCGACCCGGCAATCCAGTATATAGCGTACATTCACTTTAGCAAGAGCCAACGATCGGGGCGCATTGCTCCGGCATATCTTTGACATCCTGAGAAATGTAATGGCTTGTTCAATTTTTGATTCTTGTCAGCGTCGATGAAAGAAGCGGATAAACCCGAGGAAAAAGCGGAAGAACCCCAGCAGGCTGCAGAGGGAGGCGCGCTCTCGCGGACTGTCGTTTCCAATGCTCCGGGCATGGTATTCCAGTACATACGGTGCGAGGATGGTCGGCACATGATGCCATTTGTAAGCGACCAGTGCGCCAACCTGCTTGGTATCGAGGTCGAGACACTGCGAGCCGACCCGGCGCTGCTGCTGGATCTCGTCGTGCCGGAGGACAGGGAGAGCCTGCGTCGTTCCAGGGCGCGATCAGCCGACAGCCTGACTACATGGAACTGGGAAGGGCGCCTGTGGATCGAATCGTACCACGATGTGAAGTGGGTCAGCCTGCGCGCCAGTCCGCGCCGGGAGAAGGGTGTTGGCGTAGTATGGGAAGGGATCATCATCAACATCACCCAAGGCAGGCGCCGGGAGACGAAACTCAAGGAATCGCATGACCGGCTGAGGGAAGTGTCATCACACGTCATGGCGGCAAGGGAGCACGAGCGTATCCGTATCGCCCGGGAAATTCACGATGATCTCGGCGGCAATCTGACTGCGATCAAGATCGACCTGGACTGGCTGGCCCGCCATATCGGTGACGATTCATGGTTGCTGGCGAAGATCTGCACAATCGATCGGGGGGTGGACCGCACCATCGATTCGATACGGCGCATATCCCGCGACCTGCGCCCCGGTATCATGGATTTCGGCATCGTTGCGGCGATCGAATGGGAAGCCGGGGAATTCAGCAAGCGTCTCGGCATTCCATGCGAAATCGCGTGCGCTCAGCAGGACATCGAATTGGAGCAGGATGTTGCGGTTGCCGTGTTCCGTATTTTTCAGGAAGCCCTTACCAATGTCGCCAAGCACGGCCGGGCCTCGCACGTCCGGGTTCGACTGGATGCGAATGCAGCCGAAGCACGGACGCAGGGACGAGCTCGCGGCCGGCTG
>JAKDLC010000209.1 GCA_030453055.1 Nitrosospira sp. | reverse complement strand
ATCACGCAGTTTGAGGCGGCGGTTGAGGCCGGTCAATTCCTGGTTCTGGCCGATGTGCCAAAAAATCGGGTTGATGAGCTTGAGGCGCGTATAAAAGCACACTTGCCTACGGTGGAGATCGAAGGGACAGAACCGATAATACCGGCATTTCCGTAATCGACGATCAATCCGGTTTTTCCATCTCCAAAAAAGACCGGAATGTCCTGCCAGACAGCGATATAAAGCGACGGCGCGAAAATCCACGGGTCATTGGCCGTCTGCAAGGTGGTTTCACACGAATGAAGCCTTCGGGGTGGTATCCGAACCGCATCCTGCTAGTGCAGCGAGTCAGAGAGATCGTTATATAGCCGCTTCAAATGAATAAACCGGGAAGGAAAGTAACGATATCTCTGACTCACTACATTAGCCATGCGGACGGTACGATTGCGCGACTCGGAAGACGAAATCGACGGCCAAAACCGCGTTAAAGGAATGTACGATGGCAGGGCTGAACAAAGATACCCCCAATCCCACTGAAATAAAACTCCATCGGAAGTCCAGGTTACTGGAAATTTCTTTCGCAGACGGCAAAACCTTCCGGATTCCTTGTGAATTTCTCCGGGTCTATTCGCCTTCCGCGGAGGTGCGCGGACATAGCCCAGGACAGGAAGTGCTGCAAGTCGGCAAAAAAGACGTGAACATCAATCATATCGAACGGGTTGGCAATTATGCGATTCAATTGAATTTTTCCGATGGCCATAACACTGGCCTTTTTTCGTGGGATTTACTCTACGACTATGGCCTGCATCAGGATAAAATGTGGCAACGGTACTTGCAACGAATGGAAGGAGCGGGCGCGAGTCGCGAGCCGGTCGCCGGTTTCAATCAACAATCCAGGTCGAAATAATTTCAACTTATAACCCGGATGTTTCATAAATTGACGCACGTCCTTGCCGGTCTTTTGTTTCGTATGGGAATTTTGCTCGGTCGGGCGTATGAATCACTACGCCACTCCCTCACAAAATCTTCCTACAAAACAAAATCCTGCGCAATCATCACGCGAATTTATGAAACATCCGGGATAAAAACCGGATACTCATGACGAAAACGACGCATTTCGGCTTCAACGTCGTAGCTGAAACAGAAAAAGCTCGTAAAGTGGCGGGCGTATTCGACTCCGTGGCGGAACGCTACAATTTGATGAATGACTTCATGTCGGTGGGGCTGCATCGGTTGTGGAAGCGCTTTGCGGTGGAAACAAGCAGCATCAGGAAGGGAAGTCGGGTGCTCGACATTGCGGGGGGCACCGCTGACCTGAGCGCGTTGTTCGTGGAGCAGGTGGGCGGAAACGGCGAGGTCTGGCTCACCGATATCAACCGTTCCATGCTTACCATAGGCCGCGATCGACTGCTGGATAAAGGCGCCGCTGTGTCGGTCGCACAGTGTGACGCGGAAAAGCTGCCGTTTCCGAACGATTATTTCGATTGCGTGAGCGTTGCTTTCGGTCTCAGAAACATGACTCACAAGGACGAAGCGTTGAAAGAAATGCTGCGTGTACTTCGCCCCGGCGGATGTGTCATCGTGCTTGAATTCTCCAAAGTATGGAAACCGTTGCGACCCCTCTACGATACCTACTCATTCAAGGTGCTGCCAGCGATGGGCAAGCTCATTGCCAAGGATCGGAACAGCTACCGCTACCTTGCCGAATCCATCCGTGTGCATCCCTCTCAGGAAGAATTGAAGCAATTGATGGAGCAAGCCGGATTCGAGCGCGTAGAATATTTTAACCTGGCCGCCGGTGTGGTTGCGCTGCATCGGGGCTACAAGTTCTGAACCATGTCGTTTACATCTGTCGTTCGCCACGCCGTACTCTTGTTTGGCGAAGTCTTGCTAGATCAATTTCCCGACCGGGAAGTTTTAGGAGGTGCGCCATTCAATGTTGCGCGGCACTTGACCGCTTTCGGCTGCGCGCCGGTCCTGATTACCCGGATAGGGCGGGACGACGCCGGGGCGCGAATATTGCAGGTCATGGAAAGCTCGGGGTTGTCCACGCATGGTGTGCAGCTGGATTCCACGCGGCCCACGGGTGTGGTACAGGTGAATTTTACTTCCGAAGGCCACCGGTTCGATATTCTTCCCGATCAAGCCTATGACCATATTCATCCCCGTTTATCCCGCATGACGGCCCTCGCCGCAAACCCGGAACTGGTTTATTTCGGAACATTGGCTCAGCGAGCCGGTTCACATCGCGCGCTGCGTCATACGTTGCGCGCCGCCGGCGGCCAGCGTTTTTTCGATGTCAATTTGCGTAATCCATGGGTTTACGCAGAGCGGCTGCACTGGTCGCTGCAACAAGCGGACATCGTTAAAGCCAGTGATGCGGAGCTGGGGCGCATAGCCCGATTACTTGACCTGGATGCGGCGTCTGCCGAGGCCCAGGCAAAAGCGCTGGTGCAGCGATATCAGTTACGAGGATTACTCATAACTTGCGGCGCGGAAGGCGCCTGGTGGCTGGACGATTCCATGCAACAAATTGCAACGGCGAGTGAGCCCGTAGCAGGCATTCTTGACACCGTAGGCGCCGGCGACGCGTTCTCCGCCGTATTCATGCTCGGTGTGCTGCATGGCTGGACAGTACCTGTTACTTTACAACGGGCGCATCGTTTTGCCGGCGCAATTTGCCAGATACGCGGCGCGATTCCCGAGCACAACGATTTCTATAAGCCATTTCTCGACGAATGGTTTCCATAAGATGAAAGAGTTATATGTACTGATGCTAAGTTTGCACGGATTGATTCGGGGCAGCGACTTGGAGCTCGGAAGCGATGCGGATACCGGCGGTCAAATATTATATGTAATCGAGCTGGCGCGATCGCTGGCGCGCCAACGCCAGGTTGGCAAGGTGGATTTGTTGACCCGCCGGATAGAAGATTCCGCTGTGTCGGCGGATTATGCCAGCCCTGCGGAAAACCTTGGCGATCACGCGCGGATCGTTCGCCTTCGTTGCGGGCCTCGCCGCTACGTGCGCAAGGAAGGTCTCTGGCCTTATCTCGATCAACTGGTGGATCGTGTGCTGCTTTTTCTACGCGAGCAGAGGCGCTTACCTGATGTTATCCACACTCATTATGCCGATGCGGGATATGTTGGAACGCAGCTCTCGCAGTTGCTGGGCATCCCGCAGGTTCACACCGGCCACTCGCTTGGACGGAGCAAGCAGCAGAGCCTCATCGCGCAAGGTCGTAAACCTCAGGCTCTGGAACGCCAGTTTAATTTTCACCGGCGCATCGCTGCCGAGGAAGCCATACTGCAACATGCCAGTCTGGTCATCACCAGCACGCCTCAGGAGAGTGCCGAACAGTATGGTCTTTATACCAATTATCAACCCGAGCGCGCTGTCGTTATCCCGCCCGGAACCGACATATCACGTTTCGGACCTCCCAGTCGCCAGACGCCGCCGAAACCCGCGGTCGCCGGACTCATCGACCGTTTCCTGATACAACCCCGCAAGCCTCTGATACTGGCGATTTGCCGTCCGGAAATCCGGAAAAACCTCGGCTCTTTGATCGCCGCATTTGGCAGTTCATCGACATTGCATGAACAGGCTAATCTTGCCATTGTAGCCGGCAACCGGGATGATATCCGCAAACTCGAGGCCGCGCAGACCGAAGTGATGACCAATCTGTTGCTTGATATTGATCATTACAACCTGTGGGGTAAAGTGGCCTTGCCCAAACAGCATAGCTCTGCCGATATTCCGGAGTTCTACCGCCTTGCCGCCCGGCGCCGGGGAGTGTTTGTCAATCCGGCGCTCACGGAGCCGTTCGGTCTTACCTTGATTGAAGCGGCCGCCAGCGGGCTGCCGATCGTGGCTACCGAAGATGGCGGGCCGCGTGACATCGTGGCCCATTGTAAAAACGGGGTGCTGGTTAATCCATTGGATATACAGGCCATAGCCGGCGCCATTGAATACGCTTTGGCTGAGCCGCGCCGTTGGCGGAATTGGGCGCGCAATGGTATTACAGGAGTAAAAAATCACTACACCTGGGATGCACACGTCAAGAAATACCTGCATGTTTTGTCGCGCTTGTTACACCAGGAGCGCAAGCAAATCCGGCGGGACATGACGATATACCGAAGACCACAACGGAATCCCCTGCCCTTGATCTCGCAAATGTTAATCAGTGACCTGGACAATACCCTGCTTGGTGATCGCGCCGCCTTGCGTCGTTTTTTAACCACATTGCGAGCAACGCCGGCAAATCTGGGTTTTGGCATCGCTACCGGTCGTACCCTGGATAGCGCATTAAAAATATTGAAGGAATGGGGGGTGCCACTTCCCGATGTACTTATTACCGCCGTCGGCAGCGAGATAAATTACGGTCGCGGGCTCCGTCCCGATATTGGATGGCAGAATCTTATCAAATACTTATGGCGTCGTGATGCGGTGCAGGAGGCGCTCCGCGACGTACCCGGACTCACCTTGCAATCGCCGGAGAATCAGCGTGAGTTCAAGCTCAGTTATAATGTGAACCCCGACACGCTGCCGCCGATTTCCCGGATCCACGCTTTGTTGCGCGATCAGAATCTGTCTGCGCAGTTGATCTACTCGCACCAGGCTTATCTCGACATTTTGCCTCTGCGCGCCTCCAAAGGACGAGCAGTACGCT
>JAKDLC010000208.1 GCA_030453055.1 Nitrosospira sp. | reverse complement strand
TTGAGAAATTGACTGCCAGTCGGAAGATTTGTCATGGAACAGCGGTCTGTGTTCTATTACCGAGGGCGTTATGCGTTTTGTAGACCATGTGGAAGACGCCTCCATTTTCCGCACCGTTTTTATTTCGCCGGCGGCACATAGTTTAAGGGCTGCTCTGCCCCCGCCCCGAAGAAATACGCCTCGAGCTGCTCGGCCAGATACTTGCGTGCTTTGATATCCGCCAGATTCAGGCGGTTTTCATTGACCAGCATGGTCTGGTGTCTGATCCACCGGGCCCACGCTTCCTTCGATACGTTATCGAAAATACGCTTCCCCAGTTCACCCGGATAAGTTTGAAAATCCAACCCTTCTGCCTCACGCCCGAGTTTGATGCAGTTAACGAGTCTTGCCATTCAACCTTCTCCCAATACGAAATTGTGATTCCCAACCCACCCGCGCGCTATATTTTCTTTACGAATACCTTGGAACGGCGCCGGTAATTGTATAGTCCCCGCTTGGTTTTTGGTAATTCCTCCACACCGGTTTCGAGAAAACCGCGTTCGACAAACCAGTGGGCGGTCCGGGTGGTAAGCACAAATAATTTTTGACTGCCCTGAGACCGGGCCTTGGCCTCGATATGCTTTAGCAATGTATCGCCGCACCCGGCGCTACGGTAATCGGCGTGTACCGTGAGGCAGGCGAGTTCGCCCGCTTTTTCCTCGGGAAAAGGATAAAGCGCGGCGCAACCCACTATCGTGCGGTCATGCTCGACTACGACAAAGCGATCAATTTCCATTTCCAGCCGCTCGCGGTTGCGCCGCACCAGCGTCCCGTCGATTTCGAGCGGCTCGATCAACTGCAGGATGCCACCGACATCCTCTATTCTCGCATCCCGCAGATTTTGCAACGGTCCTTCCGATATCATGCTCCCGATACCGCCGTGAGTGAACAGTTCCTGCAACACCGCGCCATCCACGTGACGGCTGATGAGGTGAACACGCGACACGCCGCCTTCACACGCCCGTATAGCAAAAGGCAAATACAATTGGGCGTCATCGGAAAGTTTGGCAGTCTTATTTGCAGGTTTCGCGAGCAACGCCTTGCCCTCGGCCACTGTCAGTTCGCGCAGCAGCGGTGGCTCAAAGCCACTTTCGCATTCTTGCTCTATGCCCGCGGTATCCATCAGAAAAATAAGCTTCTCGGCTTTGAGCGCAATCGCCGCTTCAGCTGCAACGTTCTCCAGCGTCAGATTAAAAATCTCTCCGGTGGGAGAATAGCCCAACGGTGACAGCAGTGCCACCTCGCCTTGTTCCAGACGCGAGCGGATGGCTGCGGTATCCACCTTGCGCACTTCACCGGTGTGCATCAGATCAACGCCTTCTATCACGCCCACCGGGCGCGCGGTAACGAAGTTTCCGCTGGCGACGCGAATGGCGGCGTTGGCCATGGGTGAATTTGGCAATCCCATCGACAGCAATGCCTCGATTTCAACGCGAACCCGCCCTATGGATTCCTTTACGCATTGCAGCGCGGCGGTATCGGTAACGCGCATTCCCCTGACATAGGTGGTTTGCAGCCGGGACTCATTCAGCCGAGCTTCGATTTGCGAACGAGCGCCATGCACCAGTACCAGCCGCACACCCAGGCTCGCCAGCAGGTTGAGATCGTGAACCAGCTCGACAAACTTCCCGTCAGCCACGACTTCGCCACCGAAAGCGACGACAAAGATCTTGCCGCGAAACGCATGGATATAGGGCGCCACCGAACGGAACCAGGCTACGAAGTCGATGTCGGGCCTCACGTTTGCCATTGAATACATTGAAGGTGCCCGTACTACGCCAAACGGAATAAAATACACAAGTGATCCCGGCAGTTTACAGCGCAAAATCCAAACCGCAAATACCGGATCAATAATCACCCCATAGCGCCTGCATCGCCGCAACTGCCGCCAGTGCCGCACTTTCGGTGCGAAGTATGCGTTCACCGAGGCGCAGCGGAATAAATCCAGCTACCAGGGCGGCTGCCTCTTCCTCCGGCGTAAAGCCGCCCTCCGGCCCAACCAGCAGGGTTATGGCCGTGACAGCGGGAGATTCACGAAAATCGCGTAACCCCTTCTTTGCGGTGGGCGACAGCATGAAATATGAATCAGGCGGAACACCACTACTATTACTCAATTTCCTGCACTCGCTAAGTTGCGCGCCAAGCCAGACCGGCAGCGATATCAACGGCAGTACTTGCGGAATGCGATTTCTCCCGCACTGCTCGCAGGCTGAGGTAACGACCTGCTGCCAGTGCTTCATGCGTTTTTCCGCTCGCTCGCCGGAGAGTTTCACCATACTCAGCTTTGTGGCGAGGGGCTGGATGCGCCCAACACCCATTTCCACTGATTTTTGCACGATCCAGTCCATTTTCTCGCTGACGCATACCGCCTGCGCCAGCGTAATGGCGAGGGGCGACTCACGTTCGATATCCAGATACTTTTCAATCACAACTGCTGCGCCGTTCTTGCCGATACGCACGATAACCGCCTGGAATTCACCCCCATTGCCGTTGAATAAAGTGAGTTCGTCGCCTTGTTCAAGCCTCAATACGCGCGAGGCGTGGTGTGCGGCGCCGGCGGGTAATTCGATGATCTCGCCGGCGGCGATTTTTCCAGGGCAGTAAAAGCGTGGGCGTCCCATCGTTTTTGGGCTGGCAATCAGTAATTGTGTTTCATGATAGTATAGTGGCATCTCAAAAACTTGAATTCCATCTGTTAGCAATATATCTTGAGTTTTTTTGGCAGGTTGAGATACAATGGGGTCACTGGTTCCCTGAACCTGCACAAGCCCTGCCATTCTTGCGAATACAGGCTCGAAGCCTGCGATACTCCGCGGTATTGGCGAATAGGGCGGGGAGCCAATCTATCGGCAAGCTCAGACCCAAGGTCTGCCTTCAGGATGCGACGGCTTCCCCAGTGAAGCAACAATCTTACCTGCACCTCCGACCAGAATCAGAACAATTTCGATCATATAAGAATGGGTAGAGTAAAGCGCAACCCATCGTTCCATTATTTCCACAGCTCACCACACAACAATCGCGCCGGCGTCCAGTCATGGTGTAATGTGTCGTGCGTGGTTTTGTGGGTTACGCTACGCGCCATCCCATCTACACAAGCGTCAAACTGAAACCGGGTCATAAGCATATTCTGTTATTCATTCAGGAGAGAAAGTATGGCAAGCCTCGAAACGCCTGTCTGTAATTTCGGCTGGAAGGCGGTGGATTTCGATCTGCCGGGAGTGGACGGAAAGCGCTACAACCTGGCGTCGGTGCAAGGAGAAAACGGGTTGCTGGCGATGTTCATCTGCAACCACTGCCCTTACGTAAAGGCGATACGGGATCGCATTGTCCGCGATGTGAGTGAGTTGCGCCAGCACGGTATCGGCGCCATCGCCATCATGTCAAATGATCCTGCCGATTACCCCGAAGACTCTTTCGATAACATGGCGCGCGTAGCAAGGGAATGCGATTTCCCGTTCCCCTATGTGTGGGACGAAACCCAGCAAGTCGCGAAAGCATACGGGGCGGTGTGCACGCCGGATTTCTTCGGCTTCAACGGCAGACTGGAATGTCAGTACCGCGGCCGTCTGGATGCTTCACGCAAGGATGCCGCGCCCTCCGATGCGCGGCGCGACCTCTTCGAAGGCATGCTCCGGGTTGCGGAAACCGGTCAAGGGCCCAGTGAACAGATTCCCGGCATCGGCTGTTCGATCAAATGGCGGGCGGAATAACAGGTGCTCGATGCGGTCATTGCTGCGGTCAAAGCCGTTGCCCAGCAGGAAATCGAGCCCCGCTATCTGAAAGTAGCGCGGCAACGCAAAACTGACGGCAGCCTGCTCACCGAAGCCGATCTCGCCACGCAGGAGGCGCTGTCGCGCGAATTACAAAAAATTTTTCCGGGCCCCGTGGTGGCCGAGGAAATGACGGAGCGGGAACAGGTCGATAATTGGACCGCAGGGAACGCGGGACTATGGTGTATGGACCCCATAGACGGCACCTCCAATTTCGTCAATGGCTTGCCCTATTTTGCCGTCTCGGTGGCGCTGATGCAACAAGGCAGAAGTGTGCTTGGCATCGTTTATAATCCGGTTGCGGACGAAATGTTTTATGCCGAACAAGGCAGAGGCGCCTACCTCAATGGCGAAAAATTGCCTATCAAGGAACATGTTCCGGCGTTACGCAGCGCGATGGCTAACGTTGATTTGAAACGGCTTACTCCCAGACTCGCGGAGGGAGTCTGCTCCGCGCGACCCTGCTCTCATCAACGTAATTACGGCGCCTGCTCGCTGGAATGGTGTTACACGGCCGCAGGCCGGTTTGACCTCTACCTGCACGGCGGACAAAAATTGTGGGATTACGCCGCGGGCAGCCTTATTCTGGAAGAGGCGGGCGGGCATATGTGCGGTTTCGATCAGGATGATTTCTGGGCGGCGCCGCTTTGGCAACGCCCGGTCATCGCCGCACTCGATCCGGGCCTGTTTATCCAATGGCGGGACTGGGTACGCGCGCATCGATAAGGCACGAGCACTCCTCTCACCGAACGCCAGCTCAACAAATGTGCTGGTCAAGTCGATTCGAGAATACATTAACCCGGATGTTTCATAAATTGACGCGCCCTTGCTGGTCTTTTGTTTCGTATGG
>JAKDLC010000020.1 GCA_030453055.1 Nitrosospira sp. | reverse complement strand
TGCACCCCAAAAACCGCACACTTCACCCCGTCCAACTACCGGATTTAGGATGATAGAAAATGCGCGGATAAATAGATTGAGGTCTGGAGCGGCCATAATCGGATTGCTGTTCAATCCGCTCAGCGGACGTATTCGCAAGCGCAAGGATGCAATAAGGCGTGCACTCGCCGGGATTCCGGGTACAACCTGCAGTGAAGTAACGAATGCACCTGAGATTGAAGCCTCGGTGGATGCCTTTATACAGGCAGATGTTGATTTGCTGGTAATCGTTGGCGGGGATGGTACCGTTCAGGGCGTCCTGTGCCATTTGTTTGCAACGCAACCACTCGCCAGATGGCCCGTGCTAACGGTTGTCCCGGGCGGTACAACCAACATGACGGCGCTGGATCTGGGTATCTGCGGTAGACCGGAATTGATACTGCAGCAATTAAGAGGGTGTCTGCTGAAGCAGATACCCCCCGTATTTTTACAGCGCCACGTGCTGTGCATTGAACAAGCCGGGGCGGCAAAGGTTTATGGGATGTTTTTTGGTGTCGGACTTATTGCCCGCGCTGTGATATTTTCCCAGAGCAAGATAAAACAACTGGGTATTACCGGAGAAATGTATTCAGGGATTATCACACTGGGTTACCTTATCGGCTTGATTTTCGGACGTCGTCATGGAGCATGGGCGCCGGTTCGGATGTCAATTATCGAAAGGAATATTGAACTGCATCATGGAACCTACGCGTTTCTTTTCGCCAGCACCCTGGATCGCCTGCTGTTTGGCATGCGTCCGTACTGGGGAAAGGAGGAGGAACCGCTTCATATAACATTCGTCCGGCAGAAACCGAAGCGTCCCTTACGCTCGTTGTTGGCGCTACTTTCAGGCCGCGGGGAATTTCTCAAGAAACAAGACGGTTATCATAGTTGCAATACCAGAACGCTGGAACTGTTGATAGATGACGATTACATCGTCGACGGCGAATCCTACCGGGCATCGAGTGAGGATGGGCCATTGCGTATCACAGCAGCCGGTCCGATTATCTTCTTGGGAGCCGGCAAGGTAAACTCATAGCAATGACAGACCACGCCTCACTATTTGATCAACACATCCCCAATGACCTGGTCGCTGAGATGGCTTCGCTGAGTTCAAGGGCTGTATCGGCGGATTTTCTTGTTCTGGTTGAAGCATTGAAAGTACGCTTCGGCGCATCGCTGGAGGCCGTTCTTCTTTATGGATCCTGCCTGCGTTCACATGAGCCCGGTGATGGGGTCGTGGATTTCTACGCTATAGTGAACAGCTACAGTAAAGCTTACCCAGAGCGCTATCTTGGTTACCTTAATGCGTGGTTGGCGCCAAATGTATTTTACCTTGAGGTATCCGCACCGGAAAATAAACAGGAAAGGAAATTCCGCGCCAAATATGCCGTAGTCTCAATGTCAGACTTTGAGCAAGGAACGTGGCGTTGGTTTCATCCGTATCTGTGGGCACGCTTTGCTCAACCTTCCCGATTGTTGTATGCGCGTGACGAGACCATCCGCAAGCGTATTTACAATGCGCTGGCCCGCGCTGTAGTGACATTTCTCAAATCCGGTCTTCCCATGCTGAACTCATCCGTGGTGAATGTCGAAGCAATCTGGGTCAACGGTTTGACGCAGACCTATGCGGCCGAACTGCGGCCCGAACGTGCAACTCGGGCGCAACAGCTCGCCCGGATCAATCTGGATGATTACACGCGGTTGACTGAGCACGCTGCACCGGCATTGGTCGGAGTACTGGAGGCGCTGCCGGACGGGCGCTATCGGTGCCTGATCGATGCAGCGGACCGCCGGCGTGCGCGATGGCGCTGGCGATTACGGCGCTGGCAGGGAACAGTTCTGTCTGTGCTACGGCTGACAAAGGCGGCATTCACCTTTAGCGATAGCATTAGTTATGCTGCATGGAAGATCGAACGCCATACTGGCGTTCGCGTCGAGGTGACGCCCATGTTGCGGCGACATCCGGTGCTATGGGGTGTCAAGGTGTCATGGCAATTGTTGCGGCGTGGAGTAATGCGCTGATTTCTGCCGACAATTAAGGACCTTTACCCAAATACCCCTGTGCAATGCGGTAATATACCCGCCGCAGCAGCTTGCCGTCGCGCATGGCTACATGCTCCTTTATCGGGCCGGGCTGCACGAGCATCCGGTCAATGTCATGGATTGCTCGGGTACGCTCGAGCTCATGGCCTCTCATGCCCACCAGGATGATTGGCCGGGACGTGGGGGGTTCCGATGGATACCAGAAATCGTACATGGCGCCGCTGTCGCCAAACATATTGCGCGAGCGTATCTCCATCGGCTTACCATCGCGGTTGTAAAAGGACAAGGCGGCGGCTACCGACCATTTACTCATGCCGACCACAATGGGCTCTTGCCCGGTCCGTTGTCGAACCTCCGCTACAACCTGCTCGATTTTCGTTGTGGCCTCACGCCAGAAATAGTGTTCCGACAAAAAGTTATATGGGATGCCGGGGATGCCAAGCACCACATAGTGCAGCACGAATGCGTAGAGAAAGATGCAAACTGCAATAGTGGGCTTCCAGGCCGCTCTCACACGGCGCGCTAGGGTACTGAAATCGCCCGCCTGACCCATCAGCCACGCCATAGTTGGCAGCAGCGCAAGCCATGCCGGCCCAGTCCAGTGAAACCGCTGTGACTCGGAAATACTGAGAACGAAGAACACCGCCAGCGGTACGCCGGCGAACACGCGTACGAACAGGCGACGCCTGCGCGCATAGGCGTCGCAGTCGCGTTCGGCCCCCGGCCACACCGCCATGGCTGCGGCAAGCAAACCCACCGGTGTCAACAGGACCAGAAGATGAAGAAATAATCGATGGACTGAGAACTGATTCTCATCCCCTCCCTTAACCCGGTTCGACTGGAACATAATCGACGCCCAGTCGTTTTCCATATTCCAGATAATGACGGGAGAAAACAACAGCAGGGCAAGCGCGGCGGCGAGATACGCATGGGGACGGCGCAGCCAGCGGCGCGAGGCGCGGTCCAGTATCACGAACAGCAGCGCCGCCGGCCCCAGCAGGCCCAACGTATACTTGGATAGGAGACCTAGGCCGAATGCAACGCCCACGCCCAGCCAGGCTGAACGTTGATCAGCGATCAATGCCCGTTCCATGTAGTACAGTGTCGCAGCCCATGCGGCCACCAGCGGCGCATCCGTTGTCATCACCATACCGGTGGAAAAATAAAACGGGAGTACGGCCAGCAATAGCACCGTGCGCATGGCGGTGGGTTTGTCGTACAGATTGCGTGCCAACGCATACAAGTAGCCCATTGTTATCAGGCCGCAGATGAATGCGCCGATGCGAACACCGAACTCCGTATTGCCGAAGATGGCGGTACCCAGCCAGATCAGCCATGCCACCATCGGTGGATGATCGTAAAAACTCAGTTCCATGTGCTGGGCATAATTCCAGTAGTAGGCCTCGTCGGGAATCAGCTGTGCCTGGCCCAGGTAGATCAGGCGCAGCAGGATGGCAAAGGCGACAATGCCGAGCGAGGCGACCCGCCAGCGCACATCCGCTGAGGGAGGATTGTCCCTGACGGGAAATACATAGAAGGCGAAGCCAAGATAGCTGATGGCGGCCGCGGCGGCGATGGCGGGGAATATGGCCAGGAAAGGGGACAGATGCCAGTCATAAACCAGCAGGGCCAGCACGCCGCCGCGCATGAGCAAGGCAAATATCCCCACCGTCACGAACCGGCCGAAATGGCGCCATCGCGGATAGCCCGCATAGTGGGGCCGGAACGACCATTTCGAATTGAGCCAGTAATAGACCGCGGCGCCGGCGCAGAAGCTCAGGATGTGCGCCAGCGCGAGCCCGGCGCCGCGGCTCATGAGCCACTGGAACAGCAGGAGGTCGATGACCATGCCACACAGGGCGAGTGCCGCATACCGGCTGGTGGTGCCGCTAGAAGCCGTGCCGCCGACCAGGGCGATCACTCGTTGCGGATCAGGCATAGTAATGCTGAACCGCACCCAGTTTATCGTCAAGGTCGTATACCAACGGACGCCCCGTGGCGATTGACAATTTCATTAGCTGGGCAACGGACAGTCCGTCCAACTGCATCATCAATGAGCGCAAGACGTGCCGGTGAGATACGACGAGAACCCGCTTTCCACGCTGGATCTCGGGCACGATTGTTTCCCGCCAATAGGGTAGGACCCGGGAGAGAGTCTGTTGCATGCTCTCCGCAAGCGGCAATTCTTTCTTGTCAACGTCCGAGTAACGGAGCTGATTTCCAGGGCAACGCGCATCGCTGAGACCGAGCGGCGGAGGATACGTAGTAAACTGTAACTGGGGGCCAAGGACCGGCCATAGGCCAAATTTCCCGATAGCATTAATACGGTGGATTCCCTCCAGCGCACCATAGTGGCGCTCGTTCAAGCGCCAACTCTGCCGTATGGTCAATCCGTCAAGCCCCATCGTCGACAATACGATTCGCAGTGTGTCGGTGGCTCGTCTAAGTTCCGACGTAAAACACAGGTCGAACTCACAACCCGCCTCCTTGAGCCGGCGACCCGCCCGCTCTGCCTCCTGTTCACCCCGGTGACTCAATGCGACATCGTTCCAGCCGGTAAAATACCCATCCCGGTTCGAGATACTTTCCCCATGCCGCAACAGAACAAGTTGTATCATCGTTGGCTCATTTCATAAAATCATATAGCGGGTTGTTAAAGGGCTTCGAGTTGCAAGGCCTAATAAATCCGGCAAACCGTAAAACTCGCGAGACTCATACGGTCCTCGGCATGTAAACCCGGCTGCCTGAACATTCGCCGTTCTCGATTCTCCTGCCCTTCTCGCGTATTACGGTGGCGTGATGCTTATGTCCAGCAGGGTAAAATGTAATCGATGAGTTGCTGGTTGGTTTCAGCATCGGTTTCATTTGGCCGGCGGAAGTCAGGCGCTCCAGGCCAACCGAAGTCGATAAACTCCAAACCATTAAAATGCTTTGCCTTTGCGTAACGCGGAATGACATGGAAGTGTACGTCCGGATCAATCATCATCAGCATCAGATAATTCAGCTTATCGTAATTAAACGCCTTGGCTAAAGCAGGTTCCAGCTGTGCTGTTATTTTGTGAAGCTCGGTAAAGCTCGCCTGGCTGAGTTTGGAGAATTCGTGAACTGGCTCATGAGCGGCCAGCACCAGAGAACCCAGCGTTAACTGGATGGGACGGAGCATGACGCTCCAATATTGATATTGATGAATTATTGTTTGTGGTGCCCCAAACTTTAGCATTGTTGCGTTAAGGATTGGTGCATCCGGCGGCGGCGAACTGACCATCAAGAATCCATGTACCTTTCTCCGGCTGATGAGTTTCGCTCAGGGAATATCAAATCAAATTTATGAATCATTGTACTATGTTTACAGGGTACTGTGCGCGCGGCCTCCGCACAACTCCATTTGTTGCTAACAGTGTTAGCAAAGCAGTCTCTGAGGCAGATATCGGCAGGCACACTTATTACAAGGCTATTGAAGAGGACTGGATTTAGCGCCTATTTTCCTTGGCGGCGTTTTTCAAAAACGCTATTGCGGCCTCGAGTCGAAAGGAAACCCCTGGTCTGTCCCGTTTCTTCGCGCTTTTTCGAGAAATCAAAAGTACTATTTACTTTATATCGTGACCGGAGTATAGCGGAGGAGTGATCAGACGTCCCTCAATCTCTTCCCGGAGCATCCTATCATGAAAATGATCCGCCCCCTTGGCACCCGCGGTTTAACCCTGTTCCTTGCGACAGCGCTTGGCGTTAGCGTTGGCCTTGCGTCTCCGGCCTTTGCCCAAAACGTCTCGCCCACTTCAGTCATCGTGAATCCTGACGGCAAGGTGACGTATCTCGGCACGCTGGGTGGGTCGACTGAAAGCCGCGCCATCAACGATTCCGGACAGGTGGCGGGATTTTCCTATACAACCGGAGGCAACGCGCACGCCTTCATAACCGGTCCCGGCGGCATGGGGATGACCGATCTTGGCACTCTGAGTGGGTCCATCAGAGCTTACGGCAGCCGCGCTCACGGCATCAACGATTCTGGACAGGCGGTGGGACAGTCCGATTCAACCATGGGTGCCGCTCACGCCTTCATAACTGGTCCCGACGGCACGGGGATGACCGATCTTGGCACGCTGACGCGGGATGGGTTTGCCAGCGTCGCTCGCGGCATCAACGATTCCGGACAGGTGGTGGGAGTTTCCACTAAATTCGCTACATTCGAAGGCGAGCGCGAACAGTACGCCTTCATAACCGGTCCCAACGGCATGGGGATGACCGGTCTTGATTCGTTTGCGGATCTCCCAGATGGGGCCTATCTATCCGATGCTTGGGGGATCAATAATCAGGGGCAGGTAGTCGCAAGCGCCGGTCTAATCCTCGAACCCGCCTCCTACGCCCTGATGCTGGCCGGGTTGGGTCTGGTCGGTTTCATGGCGCGCAGGAAAAAGCATTGGCAAGCGGGTTTTGCCAATCGATGACGCGTACGATTTTCTGACCACTTTTTTCCAAATCAGGAATGGATGCTGTCATCTTCACCACACGTGCTGAAATATCCTGCGGACTTTTCAGTGCCTGTAACAAATCCTCCACCAGATAACGGGGTGTCCATCCAATCATGTGATAGTCATTGCGGGTTTCCAGCTGAATAGCCGTACCAGACGCGGGATTATTCAACTCGATCGCCACCTGGAGCGAGTCCCCTTCTTGCAGCGTAAGCAGTTTGTCTTGCGCTGCCTGGCTCACATGCCTCCAGCCATGCAGAAAAAAACGGCACACAAAACTACCGTCCCGGCGCGGCTGAATTTGCGGGAAGACTTCAAGGTTATCCGTCTGACGGCGGCCTTCACTAATCGCCAGAATATCCAGCGGATCAACGTGATTTGGATCAAGCGCCAAACGCTCCACGTATTCCGCATAATCACCACGGCGTGGATTTAACACAGATTCTGAAACAACGGAAAAAGCTCAGAAGACTCGTAAACTTTATCAAGCTTGGGAAATGCATCAAGAAATCTGAAACCCGCCGCCTCTTGAGCGGATTTTGCACCTTTGGTGTACATGAAACGGTAAAAATGCTCCTACGGCGAAGCCTCCAACTTGCCCACCGGAAACCAGCCACGGCTCGGCGCAACGCCATCGGGAAGACCTCGTGTTGCTTGCCAGGCCAAAACAACGTTCTCATTTTCTCCGAATACCTTTAAGTTTGGTCAGTGTGAGCAACGGCGCCGCGCGCTTTGTCCAAAGTTGGTAAGTTTCCTCAGACCCGATTGACGCCATCCAAGACAAAGTAACCACACCCAATGTTTGGCGTACGAATAGATGGATGCCAATTTCTTGTGTCGGAGCAGTTTTATACTAACAGTCAACAATGAATTCTGAAAGCTCGCCTAGCTTCATTATCAAACTTCCAGAATCTCCACCACATTTCGCGCGATCATATCTGCCATCATCGTTTCACTATCCGCCCCGCCCAATAAGCAGGACGGCGGCGTTGATGGGCAACGGCAAGCACAAGAATATGCGTTTGCGTGGCGCGATAAATGACGTGAAACGGGAAGCGCTTTAATCCGGCTTTGCGGATGTCAGGATCACTGTCTACCGGATAAAAATTGGGAGCGGTGCAGATATGCGTCAACACCTTTTCAAACTCAGCCAGATAGTCTGCACCCAAACCGGGCAGCCGGCTTTCGTAAAAAGCGATATTGTCGAGATGTTCTCCCGCGGCAGCCGTGTGAAACCGATAATTCATCTCAACAGCGCACGGGCAGCGGCGCGTACGTCTTCGGCTGAGACGGGAGTAACCAGTCCACTGTCAACATCCGCAGCGCGACGCTGCGATTCGGCACGCCATGCCTGAGCAACCTCATCCTCGTTTTGTTCTTCCAGGCTGAGCAGTAATTTGTGTGCGAGCTCGGCACGTTGTTGCGGCGGCAGGTGTAGTGCAGCGTCTTCCAGTGTGTCTGCATTCATGGCATTCCTCATTGTTCAGTTCAGTAGCAAGGCTATATTTTGCGCGATGCGGGTTTGCAATTCCAGTGCTTCAGAATTCAGCACTTCCAGTTCCTCGTTGAGTGTTTCCGGTTTTTCCTTGAAATCCTCGTCGCTGACCGCTTCGCCCTGTGCCACGCCGACATAGCGACCGGCGTTAAGGCTCTCCAGCTTGCACTTCGATTTCAGCAAGGGGCGCAGCTTTGCACAGACCAGGGATATCGACATAGCTTGGCTTTGCGCAAACACTTCCAGTTTGGCGGCAGCATCTTCGCCGCCCAAGGTATAATCCGGCACCTCATTGCGATACAGGCGCACGATATGGGCGACAAAGCCGATCTGGGCATCTGCCTAGTCACGACGCACACGGTCGATCTGGCGGTAGAGGTGGCGGGGGTCAATGAAGAGAATGGTGTCGGCGCGCGGCACGCTCCGTTTGCCTTTAGGTCGACGGCGATTATCACGTCCACGGCGAGCCTGGATGAGTTGCTTGCGAATTTCCTGTACGCTGCTGCGCGCATCCGAGGCGAAGTTGGCCATGACGAAACCGGCGCAGCCTTGGTCGTTGAGGCTGGAATAGAACAGTTGTATCAATCGGATTCCAGCAAACGCAGCCATCTTCTCAAATCGATGTATCAGTTTTCAATCGCTGCATGGAATGAACCGCTGGTGACATGTGTTGAATTAGGACAAGCTAACGCATCCTTCATTATTGATAAAATACGTCATAAAATCGCGCAATGGGGTTATCTTGCGCTATGTAGTCAATGGCTTGATGTAGATTTTGTAGCGCGCCGCGCAACCATTTAACGCGCATTGCGCTTGTATTTGGCGAATGCCTGCCGGACTTCCCGATCGCTGGCAAAATCGCCAGCGTCGGCTTCTTCGATTGCTTTACGAGTGTCTTTGAGATGCCATTGCTGCATCTCAAAGTAGGTAGTAATCCCTTCGTTCAAGATGTAACTGCGATCGCGATCCAGGCGGTTGCGATGGTGTCCAACGCGGCGCGATTTGCTTTGTCGGTGAGGAACGAGATTTTCACGCTTTCGTGCTCAGGTTTTAAAGTGCATACTGCCATGCTGTACTCCAATATCCGATGTGATCTTATTATATTCTGCAGCGCTAACCTGTGCAAAGATAGCCATGCCGTGTTTCATCTTGATCTATCTTGCTGAAAAGCGCCTCGGCCTTTGCTATGTCTACGGCAAAATCAATCTCACACCAGAGGTGTCCAGGCACAGAACATGTATTCACTAATTGCTTGTCGGCCAGAGCATCCACGATGGAGAGATACCAGCATTTAAGCTTTGCCTGGTGCCGAAGCGCATCCTCGACCGCGTTGCGGAACAGTTGCGGCCCGCGCTCCCGAAAAAAAACAAGACCGATGGACTCGCAGTCGATTTGATCGGCGGCCAAGTTTTTACTTACGTGCTTGACCCATCCTTTTTCATCCAGATGCACTTTCATGTCGTCCGCATCATAAATGGGTTTGTGACTCACGCTGAGGGTAATGGGTGCGGAGGCCGAGTTCAACACCTGTATCAGTAGAGCTTTATCAAGAATAGTATCTCCATTCAGGAGCAGAAAGTCCCGATCCATGGCGGAACGTGCAATCCAGCAGCTGGCCAGGTTATCCGCAACCTCGAAGAATGGATTAAAAATCGTATTGATCTTTGCCCGATTCGCATAGCGTTGCAACAACGCTTCAACCAGACTGGATTTGAAACCGGTGACTACCGTGATGTCATCGATCCCGGCAGCCAATAAGGCATCAATCTGCCACTCAATAATTGTCTTGCCTCCGATCGGCAACAGGCACTTTGGGATGTTTGCAGTCAGTGACAGCAGCCGCCGCCCCTGACCCGCGCTGAGAATAATCGTTTTGATCGGGCTTTTTTCTTTGTTGCCAGTCATATTCGGTAGCCTTATGAATGTTCAAAAACGCCACAAACTGGCGCACTGAATTGTTTTTCACATCATCCGTGCAAATTTGGGGTCAGTCTACCGATTCCATTCCGCCAGCAGATTGATTCTTTTCAGGTGAGCAACGGACTCAGATCAGGTAACGTAGTTACCTCTGCCGGGAAAGGGTTGTCATCCCCTGGGCGTACTCGTCCCACAAATGCTACCCTGTTCATTTGCGCACTCTGATAATCAATCAGCGCATCGCCTATCATCAGCACTCGTTCGGGGGAAAGGGTGTGGGACGACAGAATATCCGCGATGAGCATTTGTTTTGTCGTGGGGGAACCGCGCACCGCGGTGAAATAGGATGCCAGGCCACGACGCCTAACAATCGTATTAAGCTCTGCTTCCGGCGTACCGGATGCGATAAATAAAGGTATCCTTGCGGCCTCTTTACGAATCAGTTCGGCCGCGCCGGGCACTGCCTCGCTGGCAACGACTGCCTCGACCACCAATTCGGAGAAAAGCCGATCCAATTGCTGCTCTTCATCCGGCGTCAGCGGAGGTTTTTCCAATAGGTGTTGTTGAAAATAATGAAATTTCTGGTAGCGCGACATACCGCCATTCGTGCGGTGATATTGTACCACCGCGGCCATGACCGTTTCACCATGGGCTCGATAGAGATTCGCAAAAGCTTGCGTTTTGATATCCCCGGATTCGACTACCACTCCATCGAAATCGAAAATGATGGCTTGCCAATCCGTTGCGGTCATGCTTTGTTGTCGGACGCCGACGGTGTGGCCTCGTCATCTTCGCCGGAGTGATGCATGGTTTTATGAATATCCCTGAGGCAATCAAGCAGACCCTGACCCAGATCGACATGCTCATTGAGGACCAGCTTGCGGCCGATCCGTGGTTGAAACGCATAGGGTGTTACCTCGTAGTGATGCACCGCATTGGCTTCGTCAAAGTGCAAAGCTATTTCCCAGGGCATGATTTCCGAGATCATCGTCATGACGTCCTTGATACGCAGCCGTTCCTGCCCGGTCAGAATCAGATGGCGGTTGGCGAATTCCGGCGCCAGCACCTGTACGCTCATGCGCGCCGCGTCCTCCACATGGATGTACTCGCGGAGCGCCTCACCGCTGCCATGATAGGTTATCGAATGCCGTTCCACCGCTTCGTGCAGCATCCGGTAGATGCCATTGCGGGCGTCAGCGCGCCTGCCGTACAAGGACCCATAGCGTAAAATACTATAATTCAACCCGTAGCGCTCGTGGTACGTTTCTATAAAGCGCTCCGCAGCCTGCTTGCTGGCGCGGTAAAACGAACCCGATTCAGAATAAACGTAAATGCTGCTGGCGAAGACGAAGCGGCGGGCTCCGCCCACGCGGGCGGCTTCCAGGGTGTGCATGTTACCCAATACATTTATCGTGGCGGTAGGCAGCGGATTATTGTGGGCTTCATCAATATCCGCGATGGCGGCGAAATTGTAGACTACATCGGCATCCTTAGCCGCTTTTGTCACTTGAGTGAGGTCCATGATGTCACCAACGATCATTTCCTGATCGTGAGTTTGGTAGGGGGATGGACAGCGATCAAACAAACGCACCCGGTAGCCGGCGGCAGACAATGCATCGGCCACGTGGCTGCCAAGAAAACCACTGGCGCCATACACAATAGCAGTTTCGCCGGGCACTCCCGATTTACCCATCTTTCATCAATCCTGCATTAACCAGGCCCCGCAGCAGATTCTCCGCGGCTTCGACCTCCATGCGCTGACGCGACTCCCTGGCCAGCGAGCCAATATGTGAGGTGAGAATCGTCTTGTCGCATTTGAGCAACGGGCCGCGATATGGTTCCTGTTCAAAAACGTCAAGTGCAGCCGCGCCCAGCTGTCCGGAAGCCAGAGCCTCGGCCAAAGCGGTTTCGTCGATAAGGCCGCCGCGCGCAGTATTTATCACTACGGCGCCGGGTTTCATGCGTGCGAAAGCCTCCCCGTCCAGCAAATGGTGAGTGTCAGTGTCATAGGTCAGGTGCAAGCTGATGATATCCGCCTCCGCCAGAAGCTTCTCCAACGGCACGGATTCAATTCCCGGAGCCCGCTGTTTTACATAGGAATCGTGAGCAACAACCTTGGCGTCAAAGGCCTGGCACAAACGGGCGACACGCCCGCCGACGCGCCCCAGGCCAACGATACCCACCGTTTGGGCAGCAAGCAATTGGCCCTGCGTTCTTGGCCATTCCCCCGCGCGGAGCAATCGATCAGTCTGACATATCCTTCTCAACGCGGACAATATCAGACCCATAGTGAGTTCAGCTACTGCCTGAGCCGGGGCCTCCGGCGTGTTGAGAACAGCGATGCCGTAGCGCTTTGCTGCTGCAAGATCAACGCTATCCAGACCGCTTCCGCAGCGCGACACCACTTTCAAGCTTTTGGCAGACGCGAAAACGCGTTCTGTAAGGGGTTCTATTCCAGCGATCATCCCGATGGCATCTGCCCCCAGTAATTCCATGGCTTCATCTTCGGTGAGTTTACGCCCATAGCGATTGCCGTCTATATGCATTCCTTCGTCCAGTAGACGCTTGATATGGGGATTGTTGTCCGCATCAAATGACGAGGTGGAAATGACAAGTTTACTCATAGCGTTGCTCTTATATCTTGCATATGACTGCGGCAAAGCGTGTCAAGGATACGAATGTCCAAACCGTAGCCAAGGAAGTTGAAGCCGGCTTCAATGTTTCGCCGCAACTCGTCCGGGTCCGGCTCGACCACATGAATGCCTCCCGGTTTACCCAATCGGCGCCCCGCCTCGCGTACTCGTCCTATTGCGGATTGAACCTCCGGATAATCAAGTTCGCCGGGTCGGCCCATCGAGCCGGATAAATCGTAAGGACCAATGATATAGGCGTCGATTCCGGGAACCGAAAGAATGGAGTCAATGGCATCGACCGTGTCTATATGTTCAATCATCGCGACAATGAGGGCATTATCTTCCAGCCAATGCCGGTATTGTTGAAATCGTGCGCCGTAACCTTGAGCGCGAGCCAGACCCACTCCGCGCTGGCCTCGCGGCGGATAATAAACAGCTTGTACCGCAGCCTCCGCGTCAACGACGGTTTTGACCATGGGCACCATTACGCCCGCTGCGCCGGCGTCCATCACACGCTTGATCTGGTCAGGATGATTCGAAGTCAGCCGCACGATGGCCGGGCACTGTTGCCCATCGAGTACCTGAATCAGCATTTGAACTTCGCTCAACTCCAGGACGCTATGCTCCATATCCAATACCAGCCAGTCAAACCCGGCGCCGGCCATGATTTCGGCGATCGCCGGATGTCCCAGGGTAACCCATGAGCCGATGGTTAATGCGTTCCGGGCCAGTTTTGATTTTAGTTGCATAGTAATCCTTTAGGAAAGCTGTGGCCGTTACAGGTACGTATCCGATACGTACCTGATCAATACGAGGCCAGCAGGGGATCGCTCGCCATCAGCCCGGCCACGCGCTCCAGATCAGCCTGTGTGTCCACCGCCTGAGTATTAAACTTCGTTTTCACCATCTTCACACGATAACCGTGCTCTAGCAATCGCAGCATATCGACGGACTCCAGTTGCTCCAGCGGAGTGGGTGGCAACCGGGCAAAATCGAGCAATGTTTCCCGGCGGAACGGGATGATGCATACCTGTTTGTAGGCGAGTGCATGTGTGAAGTGTGGTTGACCGAAGTGAGGGAGGGGCGGAGCGGTCGGTATGGACTGCCGCGACATATAAAGGGCGTCACCCTGTTGATTCATTACCACTTTAATTGTGTTAACGTCGTAAAAATCAGCTTTGTCATCGATGCTTCGCATCAGATTAACGCAGCCCAGTAGCGGATCGTGCCGAAATGGCTCTACCGCGGCGTCGATCATCTCCGGACGGGTCATCGGCTCGTCGCCTTGCACCATAACGATAAGCTCCGCATCAATACCGGCGGCAGCCTCCGCAACGCGATCACTGGCTCGTTCATGGGTATCAGCGGTCATGATCACAGGGGCGCCAAAATTCTGCGCCGCTCGACGGATTTCCTCGTCGCAAGTGGCTATGTAAGTGGCGTTGAGGGCGTTACTCAGAGCAACACGCTTGTAGACATGTTCCAGCATGGGTCGGCCTAACAACCTGGAAAGTGGTTTGCCGGGGAAACGGGACGAACCCATGCGTGCCGGTATAACAGCAATTGTTTTCATTAGTAATTTACATTCCGTTTATGAAACGTCCGGGATAAAAGACTGCCCTTGCCCGGTCACTTTCTTGCTTCAATTCTTCAAGTCAGACAGGCTGCTGGTAAACGAATGCCCATCGGTGTACAATTACGCGCTTTTTCCGACCGAAATATGTCTGAATATTCAATAAAATTATGGATATGCTGTCTGTCTTCAACACGCCGGGGATGACAACGGGGGTATGAAAGCTCTTTTTTTTCTCCGTCATTATAACGACATTGATCACATAACCCCAGTGATCTTCAAATGGGTTGATTCGGGTCATGTCTGCGATATCGTCCTGATAGGCAAGTCGCGGTTTCGCAATGACTATCGTATTGAATTTCTGCAGACGCTCAATGGCGTACGCATCGCCTACATCCGCGACTTGTTGCCGCGGCTCGAATTTGCCGGCTGGTTTCTGCAGACGCTGATACTGATTCGCAACGTGCGCCATCCTTTCCTGGCGCCGATAACGGCGGCATTAGCCAGACTATACGACGCCCGGCGCCGCGCACCGATCTGGCGCCGCACCGCCCAACGCCTGCTTACGCGCAGCTTCGGCGACACTCATGAGGGCGTAGTCGTATTCGACTGGATAGAAAGAAACTCCACCATCTGCGTGG
>JAKDLC010000207.1 GCA_030453055.1 Nitrosospira sp. | reverse complement strand
CAAACGGCTTCCTTATTCTCATACTAATCGATCGCCGCAGTCAAAAAGTTGCGGTAACGATGGTGGATCAGATCCATGCTCGGCATATTCTTATTAAGGTCAATGAAATGGTGTCTGAAGCCGATGCCCGGCGCCGCATAACCGACTTGAAAGAACGCCTGGATAACGGCGGCAAATTTGAGGAACTGGCAAAGCTTCATTCTAACGATGGCAGCGCCGCAGCGGGCGGCGATTTGGGTTGGGTCTCGCCTGGCGATACCGTGCCGGAATTCGAGCAAGCCATGAATGTGCTTCGGGATGGCGAAAGCAGCGCGCCGGTGCAATCTCCGTTTGGCTGGCATTTGATTCAGGTGCTGGAGCGCCGCAGCCAGGACATGACCAAGGAGCGGAAGCGGCAATCGGCCCGCCAGGCGATACGGGCGCGTAAAGGCGAAGCGGCTTTCCAGGATTGGCTGCAGCGATTGCGTGACCGGGCTTACGTCGAATATAGGCTTGAGGAAGGCTAGCAGCGATCAGTTTCGTTCGATTTTGGGATGGAGTAAACGACCCCTCTTCCGGCGGCGCCATGAGCTTTCCTAAACCCGCCATTCCGACTCTCTCCCTCACTGCCGGTGAGCCCGCCGGGATCGGTCCCGACTTGTGTGTACAAATCGCTCAACGGGATCTGCCATGCAAGCTGATTGTCATCGCCGACCGGGAACTGCTGCGGGAGCGAGCGCGCCTGCTGCGGCTTCCGCTGAAAATGACGGACTACCCACGCGTAGCCGAAGTCGGGCATAAAGCTGGCAGCTTGCATGTGCTGCACCTGCCGCTGATTGAACCGGTTATCCCCGGGAAACCTGATCCAGCCAATGCACGCTATGTGCTAAACACGCTGGAACGCGCTGTCGAAGGATGCCGCGATGGGGAATTCGATGCGATGGTAACCGCGCCGGTACATAAAGGCGTCATCAACGACGCCGGCATTGCCTTCGTGGGTCATACTGAGTACCTGTCCCGGCTCACCGACAGTCACGCGGTGATGATGCTGGCGGGTGGCGGCATGCGGGTGACGCTCGCCACTACCCATTTACCGCTAAAGGACGTTGCCGCAGTCATCACCCGTGAAACACTGGAGCAAAAACTACGTATCATTCGGCATGATTTGACCACGCACTTTGCCATTCCCAAGCCGCGCATCGCCGTGGCGGGGTTGAATCCTCATGCGGGAGAATCGGGCCATCTCGGCAGGGAGGAAATAGACACCATCATCCCTTCCCTGGAAAAGTTGCGTAACGAAGGGTTTGATTTAATTGGCCCGCTGCCAGCCGACACGCTGTTCAACCCCTCAGTCTTGAAGAATTACGATTGCATATTCGCAATGTATCATGACCAGGGGCTGCCGGTGCTGAAACATGCCAGCTTTGGCGCGGCCGTCAACGTCACGCTGGGATTGCCCATTATCCGCACGTCAGTGGATCACGGCACCGCGCTCGATCTGGCCGCAACCGGCCGGGCCGATCCCGGCAGTTTGCTGGCGGCAATTGACATGGCGGTGATGCTGGCCGGAAATCATCGCACGGAGCTATCCGGCTTTCCGTAACGGTAGTCACCGTTCAACCCATGCAACACGTTGCCCGCAAGCGTTTCGGCCAGAATTTTCTGGTTGATCCCCAGACCGTGATGGACATCATAGGCGCCATTCATCCTGGCAGAGACGACCTTCTGGTGGAAATCGGACCGGGTCTGGGCGCATTGACGCGGCCTTTACTCCAATTGCTGAACCACCTCCACGTCGTGGAAATCGACCGTGATATCGTCGAACGCCTGCGCGGCGAATTTTCTGAAAAAAAACTGACGGTACACTCAGCCGACGCACTGGGATTCGACTTCTCCGTTTTTGGAAAAAACCTTCGGGTAGCCGGTAACCTCCCCTACAATATTTCCACGCCTGTGCTGTTTCATCTGAGCAAATTCGCGGAGGCCATCACGGACATGCATTTCATGCTGCAAAAGGAAGTCGTTGCACGCATGGTGGCCCAATCTTCCACTGCGGACTATGGCCGGCTTTCGGTAATGTTGCAATGCCGCTTCGAAATGGAGCAACTCTTTATCGTCTCGAATGAGTGCTTTCGTCCCGCGCCTAAAGTCGAGTCCGCGTTTGTCCGCATGGTTCCGCGCGGACCAAGGCTGATCGCGGCAAACAGAGAAAAGTTATTCGCTGAAGTTGTCTCCGCCGCATTTTCGCAACGGCGCAAAACACTGCGCAACACGCTATATGCGTATCTCAAGCCAGAAGACTACACGGTGCTGGAAATCGACCCACGGAAACGGGCCGAGAATTTATCGGTGGCGCAGTTTGTCGCGATTATCAACTACTTGAGCGAACGGTAGCTTCCTTATTTTGTCACCGGTATTACGAAAAAAAACCTCCGCGTCGCTACGCTCCGACTGTCCAGTTTGGGTGGACTGAGTGTCCAGTTTCGGTAGAATACGCAATGTACGTTTTCGATGCAACTGAAAGATTATCTGTTCACCGAGAAACCCATTACGCATAAGTAGGCGCTGTGGGACTGTAGCCCATACCCAAGTGGGATAGCTGCGATTATTGAGCCATCACCGAATATTCAGTACAACGCATAGAATCTATCCTTGACGATCTTTCCATCCTTCCAGTACTGAACGGAAACCTGGTCGAACTTCTTGTGCCCGAGGTTCTTATGCTTGTACTCATAATGCCATTCGGTCATCGTGACGTCTTCCCCCACGGCGGTGGATACGATCTCCGACTTGAGCCACGCTTCAATCCCTTCAAAAATGTCTGACTCCCGAGCTTTGGCTTTCTGAAGACCGGTTGCCACCACATCATTTTTTTCCATTACCACGCAATCCGGGTGGTAATACTTGTCCATGGATTCCAGGATTTCACCCTTCAGAATCAGGTTGTTCAGGTCTTCCAACTTCTCTTTCAAGGTCATCGTTTCCTCCTTCAAGTCGGTTGTGATCTGCTACTGATGAGCGGTGGACCAACCCATAAGTAACATGGCAGTCCAAAGATGTATTGGTAATGATAGCGTAACCGGGAAGTTTTGTATCGTTATGCAATTCACGTTATGGCGGGTTGTTACGCAATGGATGTACCAAAGTCGGATGTACCAAAGTCGGATGTACCAAAGTCCAATTGTTTTCGTTATCGAAGTTGATAGGATACAAACGTGGCCCAATGCAAAGTGACTGGATAATTTTAACTTTTCCGCGGGTGCACAGATATAAACCTGAAGTTTAAATTCGCGCTGATTATGCGTAACTTCCGATTATTGGTGAGCCATGAAAAAAAATACCGAAGCACAACGACGCCACAAAGCTTATCTCCGCTCAAAGAACGCCATGCGCGATCAGCATCAGGATAGCTACGCACTGATGCTTGAGCGCCACGCGCATGAGCTTGATACGCTCTGGGCAAATTACAACCTTACCGTAAAGAAGCTGGCTGACGAACATAACAAAGCCGTCAAATCCAAGATCGTGTCGATGAAGAAAGAGCGAGTATTGAGCGTCGAGCCAGCGGAAAAAGTCGCCAATTAAATTTTTCCCGCGTCGCAACGCAGCCATCAATAGCAGAGCTTGAGCGCACTTTACCGCATTCATCATATACCCCGGATGTTTCATAAATTGACGCGCGCCCTTGCTGGTCTTTTGTTTCGTATGGGAATTCTGCTCAGTCCGGCGTATGAATCACTACGCCACACTCTCACAAAATCCCTCTACAAAACAAAATCCTGCGCAATCATCACGCGAATTCATGAAACATCCGGGATACTACTTCAAGCCTTGTTTTTCAACCATCGCCGCTGTGTTTCGCGCGCATTGGCGAAAAGGCTTTCCAGCGCTTCATCGTCGCCGCGCGCCAGCATTTCGCTCAGGGCTGTCAATTCGTTTTGATAGGCATCGATCTGGTTGGATAGCGCTTCGCGGTTGGCAAGACATATGTCGCGCCACATCTCCGGGGAACTGCCCGCGATGCGGGTAAAATCGCGGAATCCGCTGCCGGCGAAGCGCAGCAGATCGTCCGAATCTTGTCCGGCGCCGGAGCGGATATGATTCATTAGCGCGAATGCCAGCACATGAGGAAGATGGCTCACCGCGGCAAAGATTTTGTCGTGCCGCGCGGCGCTCATTTGCGAGACACGTGCGCCGCACGCCTGCCATAATTCCGTCACGCGCTTCACCGCTTCGGCGCTGGTTTCCTCCAGCGGGGTTAACACCAGATTCTTGCCGCGGAACAAATCGGCGTCAGCTGCGCTAGCTCCGCTCAGTTCGGCCCCGGCAACGGGATGGGCGGGAACAAAATTTTTCAGATGTCCGGCCATATATGAGCGCGCCGCCGTGACTACATCCTGTTTGGTGCTGCCAGCATCGGTCACGATTGCGCGTGATTCGAGATATTGGGATATTTGCGCCATGATTCTGCCGGTTTGCCCGACCGGTGTGGCAAGTAATACCACATCCGCTTCCTTCAACGCCGATTGAAGATCGTCGGAGATTTCGTCTATCGCACCCATTTTGTGCGCGCGCTGCATATTTTCGCGGCCGCGTCCCACGCCGACGATCTGCTTAACCTCACCCGCCTTGCGCAGCGCCAGCGCGAACGAGCCGCCGATGAGGCCAACGCCGATAATCACCAGTTTGTTGATCATGACGCCT
>JAKDLC010000019.1 GCA_030453055.1 Nitrosospira sp. | reverse complement strand
GGTTCCGGTGCTGCTGGTGCCAGCCCCGTTGCGGACCCTATTGGCGCGTTTCCTCCGCCGAGCCCTGCCACAACTCAAGATACTGTCGCACGCTGAAGTACCCGATTCCAGCAACATCAAAGTTACCTCTATTCTTGGAGCAAGAGCATGAGCATGAACATTAAACGATTTTTCGCGAAAACAACGCGTGATGCGTTGCACATGGTGCGCAACGCCCTTGGTCCCGACGGGGCGATTCTGTCCAATCGTACCGTCGATGGAGGCATAGAAATACTGGCTCTGAGCCCGAACGACGTCACTGCGCTCATGCCGCCGCCTGCAGGGGGCGAAGCCAAAGCCGCTTCAACTCCGGGCGGCAAAGCGCTTGGCGATGAGCCTCGTGGGGCCGGGTCTCACGGCAACGAGCCTCACGGCGCCGAGCGTCCGGGTCAGACACAAGCCATCGTTCCTCCCGCCGGAAAAAATTTTCCTGAACGTGAAGCGCAGGCCGGTACAGGCTTCAAAGATTTGCCCCCGCTTCATTTTCCCGCTTTTGGCAGGCAGCGGGAACGGCAAGCAGAGCGCCGGACCATCCCTGATCTGTCCGACAAGTCCCGTCAAGCGCGAAGCCGGATGTTACTCGAAGCGCATCAGGCGAAGGCGGCGCCGGGTTCCGTCAATGGAGGCAAGGAACGGCAGTCAGCAATGCCCTTGCGCAGATTGGCGGACCCGTTGGCGGCGCCGATGGCCGACCGCGTGGCAAGCCGGTTGGAGCCAGTGAAGGATACGGCAGCCGCAGAGTCCGCGGCCCGCGCCAAAAAGCGGCGTAGCGCAATCAACCCGCGCAAAAAAAACGACCCGGTAGCCAAAGTTGCCCGGGTAGCCCGAATACCGGCAGTTCCCGCCAAAAAGAAACAATCCGGATTCGATCCCCGTCAGGTGGCCGACGAGGTGGCCGCGAACGTGCTCAACGAGATCAAGTCGATGCGCGGCACCCTGGAACAACAATTGGCCGTGCTCAGCTGGAACGAGCAACAACGACGCGATCCGGCTCGCGTGCGCATGCTGGGCCAGTTGCTGGCGGCAGGCTTCAGCGCCTCCCTGGCGCGCGATCTGCTCACCCGGTTGCCGGTGGGACAACCGGCACAGGAAGGGCAGCAGGAAGAGAAGTACGAGAAAGAAGCAATGAACTGGATAAAAACCGTATTGGCCGGCAACCTTCAGACGATTGGCGACGAGAACGAAATGCTCGAGAAAGGCGGCGTTTTCGCGCTGGTGGGACCCACCGGCGTGGGTAAAACCACCACCACTGCCAAACTCGCCGCACGTTGTGTGGTACGCCACGGCTCGGACAAGCTGGCGCTGCTGACCACGGACGGTTACCGGATCGGCGGCCATGAGCAACTACGCATCTATGGCAAGATTCTGGGGGTCTCGGTGTATGCAGTGAAGGATGCGCAAGATCTGACCCTTGCGTTGGCGGAGCTGCGAGGCAAGCACATGGTGCTGATCGATACCGTGGGGATGGGCCAGCGTGACCGGATGGTGGCCGAGCAGGTTGCGATGCTGACCGGATGCGGCGCCGAGGTCAAGCGTTTGCTGCTCCTCAATGCTGCGTCCAGCGGGGATACGCTGAACGAGGTCGTTCATGCCTATCAGGGCGACGGCCTGGCGGGAGCCATAATCACCAAGCTGGATGAAGCGGTCACCATGGGCTGCGCGCTCGACACCGCCATCCGCCATCAGCTGCCGCTCTACTACGTCGCCACAGGGCAGCGCGTACCCGAAGATCTGCATCTGGCGGACCCCGTTTGCCTGATCAACGATGCCTTTGACAATCTTCCCGCAGCCTCTCCCTTTGCCGTGCCGGAGCATGCATTCCCTCTGCTCATGCCGGGGTTTCAATGTGGCTCGGCCAAACCGAACATGGCGGACATGGCGGGAGCTCGCCTTGGCTAACCCGATCCAGGATCAGGCGGAGGGGCTGCGCCGCCTGCTGGTGCCGGACTTTCTGCGTATCGTCACGGTGACTTCCGGCAGCGCAGGGGGGGGCAAAACAACCACAGTGATGAATCTGGCGGCGGCCCTGGCGCGCAGCGGCAAGGACGTGCTGGTGATCGACGAGAACGAGGGCGCCAACAATCTGGGTGGTACGCTGGGTCTCAACGCGCACCGCGACTTGCTGGATGTGATGCGGCGCGACAGGACGCTCGATGAAGTGATCATTCCCTGCCGCGAAGGCTTCCGTCTTCTGCCGGCGGGACGTGGTCTGCGGATACTCGGAAAGCTCAATCCGCACGATCAGGCGCACCTGATCGATTGTTTCGGGCGTTTTGCCCAACCGGTGGATGTGGTATTGGTCGATGCGGCGCCGGGCCGCGCAAGCCGGCTGCTGCCGCTCAACGTTTCCAGCCATGAAGTCGCGGTAATAGTTTTGCCAGAGCCCGCTTCGATTACTGCAGCCTATGCGTTGATCAAGCACATCAGCGGCGAACACGGCAAGCGGCGGTTCCGCGTGCTGGTCAACAAGGCCGGCGCCGGGACTGAAGCGCAGGTAATCTCTGACAACATGGCAAAGGTGGCGAGTCGCCATCTGGAGGCATCTCTGGACTTCATGGGTTTCGTGCCGATGGATGACAAGCTCAATCGATCAATCCGCCTGGGCAGTCCGGTGATCGAATCATTTCCTGCCGCCGCTTCCGCCGCAGCATTCCGTCGGGTCGCAGAAGCGCTGACTTGCCGGCCATGCCATGAGAATGAGCGAGCGGAAGGCGCGGCGACGGGCAAGGGGCTGAAAGGTTTTATGCAAAGCCTGATGCAGAGCAGCCAGAACAACCGAAGCGGCCCGAGCAACCGGATCAAAGCAGCCGCAGGACTGCCGGATGCGCAGGTGAGCCATGTATAACGCAGCCGGTGTTATCGATAAGCGGCGGTCGCTCACCGAGTTCGTTCCGCTGGTCAAACGCATTGCCACGCATATGATTGCAAAACTACCCGCCAGCGTGGAGGTGGACGACCTGATCCAGGTCGGCATGATCGGTCTGATGGACGCGCTGAGCCGCTATGAAGAGGCGCCGGGCGCCCAGTTTGAAACGTATGCGGCGCAGCGCATCCGCGGCGCCATGCTGGATGAACTGCGCCAGCTGGACTGGCTGCCTCGGGGGGCGCGCAAGAACATGCGTCACATTGAAAACGCAGTGCACGCACTACAGCAACGGCTGGGCCGCTCACCCAACGAGGGTGAGATAGCCCGCGAGCTCAAGATGCCCATCGCCGACTACCAGCAGATGCTGATGGACGCACGGGGCACCCAGATTATGCATTACGAAGACTTCGTGGAGGAGGGCGACGACGATTTTCTTGAGCGCAACTGTGCCGACAATGGCGCCGACCCGCTGACGAACCTGCTGGATGACAATCTGCGGCACGTGCTGATCGACGCGATCGCCCACTTGCCCGAGCGGGAGAAAATACTGATGGGGCTGTACTACGAGCAGGAACTGAACTTCAAGGAGATCGGCGCGACCCTCGGCGTGTCGGAATCCAGGGTATGTCAGCTACATAATCAGGCGGTTGCGCGGCTGCGCGTCAAACTCAAGGAGCACGCATGGACCTCAATAGCGTAGCCGGTGTCGTTATCGCCTTGATCGCCGTCTTTGGCGGTCAGGTACTGGAAGGCGGCAATCCCGGCTCTCTTGTCCAGTTTACCGCCTTTACCATCGTGCTGGGAGGTACGCTGGGAGCGGTGCTGTTGCAATGCCCCGTTCGCCAGTTCGTGCTTGGCATGAAAATGAGCCGCTGGGTATTCGTTCCGCCGCTGCTCGACGCCGCCACATTGGTGAATCATATCGCGGTCTGGAGTACTACCGCGCGTAAAGAGGGGCTACTGGCGCTCGATCCGCGCATCGAGGGCATCGACGACCCATTTGTAAAGAAAGGGCTGCGATTGGTGGTGGACGGCACCGAACCGCGGGAACTGCAGCGGGTGCTCGAGGTGGAGATCGAGACTTTCGATGACTTGCACCGGCAGGGCGCGAGAGTGTGGGAGGCGGCCGGCGGATATGCGCCCACTATCGGCATTCTGGGGGCCGTGATGGGGCTTATCCAGGTGATGGAAAACCTGGCCGACCCGACCCATCTGGGCGCCGGCATCGCGGTGGCTTTCGTGGCGACCATCTATGGCGTGGGACTGGCCAATCTGGCGTTTCTGCCAATTGCCAACAAGCTGAGGGCGCTCGTCGCGCGCCAGGTGCTGCTGCGCGAAATGCTGGTGGACGGACTGGTGGGGATCGCCAACAACGAAAATCCAAGGCTCATTGCGGGACGGTTGAAGGGTTACGTTGTATGATCCTGAATCCGGTAGTCGACCGCTCATTCAATAGACCAGTGTCATGATCAATAACAATATTTCGTATTATTTGACGCTCACAAAATGATCAACCCGGCAATAACCAACCATCAACCATCAACCATCCATCCATCCATAGTCAACACCTGAAACTCAACATGCGCCGCAAACACAGACCGGAAGAACCGGCAAATCACGAGCGCTGGGTGGTGTCTTATGCAGACTTCATTACCCTGCTGCTCGCCGTGTTTGCGGTGATGTATGCACTTTCCCAGGTAAATGAAGGCAAATATCGAACGTTGGCCGGTTCGCTCGTCAGCGCCATAGCCAAAGAGCGGGGCCGTCGCGACACGGTGATCGCGGCGCCCGAGCCAGCACCGGCGCCAGCCCCGCCGGTGCTCACGCCGTCCGACGACCCGGCGGCAAAAAGAGCGAGCCGGTTTGGGGAAGCACAGCTCCGGCAGCAGGAAAAAATGCGAGGCATTGCGCGTGACATCATGGCGGCTTTCGCGCATCTGGTGAAAGACGGGCAGGTGCAGGTAACCCAAAGCGAGCGCGGCGTGCGTGTGGAGATTAACGCCAGCGCGTTGTTCCCGCTGGGTGAGGCAGCTCTGCAGGAGGATTCCATCAAGGCGCTCAACGCCGTGGGCCAGGTGTTGAAGCATGTCGAGCACGCCATTCAGGTGGAAGGCCACACCGACAATATTCCCATCATCACCCCCAAGTTTCCCTCCAACTGGGAACTATCGGCGGCGCGCGCCAGCAGCGTGGTGCGGCTGCTGATCGACAATGAGGTGCAGGCCACGCGGCTTACGGCGGTAGGTTACGGTGAAAATCGCCCCGTGGAATCGAACGACACGGAGGAAGGCCGTGCGCGCAACCGGCGCGTTACCGTGATGATTCTGGCCACCCTGCCCGACGCCTCCTCACCCGATACTTCGCTCGATACCTCGCCGGATAAGTTGCCCGACACGTCATCGGACGTCTTGCCCGGGCGCGCTCAACAAAGTGCCGGTAGTGATGCCTGACTGCTAGAAACCTCGTTGGCAGGACGTAGTTCCGTTACGGTTGCGGGCTATGTGAATTGGGTGTAGCGGGGGAACTTGTGGATCAGCCTTCGCCAAGCCGGCGCCCGCCGGAGAAAAGGGTAGGCTGTCCATCCGCGCCGTACAGAACAGCGCTACAGGTTGCCGCCTGCAACACCGAGAACGCCTGCTGATTGTAGCGCAGGCGCTGGCTGATGAGGATCCCGTTGATTTTATTCAGCTGACTGGCCGTTTCTGCAAGTTGCAGCAGCTCACGCCAGGCATCGGCGGCGGCAGGCCGGTTTTGTAGCGCGCCATCCATCCCGGTGCGATCCCGCGAGTAATCCAGCGTCACCAGCCAATCGGTGCGCGCATCGGCAAGCTGGGCCAGTTGTTGGGCCTGATGCGATTTTTCCTTTGCCAGCTGCAGCAGCAGGGAAACGTCTGTCTGGCGCAGGGCGTGCTGCTCCCGTTCCAGAAGAACGATGAATTCCCGCGTCGCATCACGCTCGCGGCCAATGCCGGCATCCGGCTCGAAAGCCGTTTCGGTTGTTTCGGTCAAATCAGGCCTGTTTGGTCTGAATCAGATCACGTACGGTTTCGATCAAGCGGTCCGCCACTTTATCGGGGTTGACGATAAATTGACCTTCGCTGATTGCCCGCTTAATTTCTTCGACGCGCGCGGCGTTGAATACCTCGCCGTTGGTGAAGCTTTTTTCGATATTCTGTAGCTGCGGACTCAACTGAACGCTGTCGCCAGAGTTATGCAGAGCCGCAATCCACTCCACCCTGTGCCCGGCCTTGCCGGTGCGCGCCGCTGCGTCATTCATGGGTATGGCAGCGACAGTTTTGATGGAATCGTCAATTTTCATCGGTTATCCTCCTTCGGTTGACCGTATACAGTCTAACGGCGACTCTGCTGAAAACTTGAGGCCGGCGTGCAAAAAAATAAACATTATCGCCAACCGGCCTGTCAATGACTCACTTCCACGACGGAGCCGGCGCGGGCGATCCCGCTTACCACCGAGCCCGACGCGCTGCGAACCTGTACCAATTGTCCCTCCAGCGCGTTGCCGAGTGCTTTGCCTTCCGCGCTTACGCGGAATCCGCGTCCGTTGGAAACCAGTTTTACGTTCTGGTTCACTTTCACGGCTGTTTGCGCGCGCAGCATATCCTGGCGCAGCGGGCTGCCAAGCGGGATGCTGCCGGCCATTGTTTTGCCGACGGCCTGGTTTACGTCGGTAACGATACCCGGCGGCAGCTGGGTCAGGTCGCCTCCACGAACGGCCACATCCGCAACGGTAAGCGTCTGACCCTGTATCAGCGGTCTGGCGCTGACCAGATAATCTGCGATTACCTTCACCGTGGCGCGTACGTAAACGGTCCAGGGGGACGGCGCCGCACAACTCACGATCACAGTCGTATTGCCCCATGGCCGGCTGCCGGGCGGCAGCGCCGGCTCGAGCGCCGCGCAGGCCGGAAGATCGGCTCGCGCATCAACCGCACCGGGCGTGATTTCCACCTTCCCTGGCAGACCGGCCGACTGGGTCCGCAGAAAGTGTATGACGGCTTCCTGAATAAGACGCGGTTCCTGCTTTCCCTTGGTTGATGCCGATGCCGATGCGGGCCCGGTAAAAAGAGCGATAAGAGTCAGGCTGAATGGCAGCAGACGCCAATGCGTGATGCGCATGATGGGTACCTCAAACGATGTTTCCCGGATCGGGTTGAAGACAATTCTAGTCTGCCCTCACTGCAGGCAGCGACCGGAAATGAGGCTGGTTTCACTCGTTGTTCCCTGGATCGTCCGGATGAAGTCTTTCTATCATCTGGAATCCGGCAGTTGGAGTTGGACAGGGTGGGGCCGCATCCGCGGACATGAATTCCAAAGCGCGAAGATGAGGGGTTTTTGCCCCGCTCCTTCATCATTTGAATGGTGCCGCCATGCAATACAGTGTGATCAACGGCAAGAACGTGCATTCCTTGAGGAGGCTATCTTATGATCGACAAGCTTGACACAACGTTCCGTTTTCATCAGGACGCCGCCAACCTGCGGGCTCATCGCCAACAATTGATTGCGTCGAACATCGCCAATGCGGATACGCCGAAGTACAAGGCGCGCGACATCGACTTCAATGCCGCACTGCAAGGCGTGCTGACGGGCAGCGGGGTGATGACGCTCGCGTCCACTGCGCCGAAGCACATCGCGCCCGACACCGGCAGTGCGTCGGGCGGCGCCGCTCCCTTGCAGTATCGTTCCATGATGCAAGGCAGCGTGGACGGAAACACGGTGGATATGGACGCAGAGCGCAATCAGTTCGCGGATAACGCAATCCATTATGAAGCCAACCTCACGTACATCAGCACCCAGGTCAAAATGATGCTGTCTTCAATTCAGGGTTAAGGAGTAAACGCACGATGTCGCTATTCAATATATTCACAGTCGCCGGGTCGGCAATGACGGCCCAAAATCAGCGCCTCAACGCGGTGGCGAGCAATCTGGCCAACGCCGACAGTGCGGTGAGTTCCGGCGGCCAGCCCTACAAGGCCAAGCAGGTGGTGTTCATGAGCACCCAGCCTGCGGGAGGTCCCGAATTCGGTAGCGTCGCCAACAGCGCAAACGGTGTCAGGGTGGCGTCGGTAATCGAAAATAAGTCTCCGATGAGGATGGTGCACCAACCCGGCCATCCACTGGCGAATCGGGAGGGCTACGTGACCATGCCAAATGTAAACGTAGTAGAGGAAATGGTGGACATGATTTCCGCTTCGCGCTCGTACCAGAATAACGTAGACATAATGAATACCGCCAAGACACTGCTGTTGAAGACGTTAACCATCGGACAATAAGGAAGATTACCATGAGCCCTATTCAAAACGCCGGTCCGGCCTCAAATCCGTTTGCTCCGTACGGCGCCAAAAACGCCGCCAAGCCGGCTGACGAGGGTTTGCAGGATCGGTTCCTCAAGCTGCTGGTCACGCAAATGAAAAACCAGGATCCTCTCAACCCTCTCGACAATGCCCAGGTAACTTCGCAACTCGCGCAGATCAGTACCGTTAACGGCATCGAGAAGCTCAACGCCACGTTGCAAGCCATGTCGAGCGGTTTTGCTGCAAATCAATCCCTGCAGGCCGCCGGCATGATCGGCCACAACGTACTGATGCCCGGCTCCACGCTGCAATTGGCAGGTAATCGCGGAACGTTCGGTATCGATCTGGCGCAGCCGGCCGACCAGGTAAAGGTGACGATACACGACAGCGCAGGCCAGGCAGTGCGGGTCATGGATCTGGGTGCGCAGGCGGCAGGCTCTCTGCCTCTGGAGTGGGATGGCAAGACGGATGCCGGCGCCCAGGCGGCGGAAGGCGCTTACACCGTGAGCGTCAGCGCGCAGCGTGACGACCAGAAAGTCGATGCGCAACCACTCGCGCTTGGCACAGTCCAGGGTGTATCCCAGGGGACGCAGGGTGTTGAGCTGAATGTCGGGGCGCTGGGAACGGCAAGCCTGGCGGATATCAAACAGATTTTTTAAACATCCGGGTTAAACAGGCACTATCCAATAATTCCGTCTCCGGTCCCTGGTCTCCAGGCAGAGACGCTTACGTAAGGAGCACATCATGAGTTTCCAGCAAGGCTTGAGCGGTCTGAACGCGGCATCCAGCAGACTGGATGTGATCGGCAATAACGTGGCCAACACCAACACCGTGGGTTTCAAGCAATCGAAGGCGCAGTTTGCCGATGTTTACGCCAACTCGTTATCGGGCGGGGATCAGCCCGGTCTTGGCGTCCAGGTAGCCGCAATCGCGCAGCAATTCAGCCAGGGAAGCATTACCACGTCGAACAACCCACTCGATATCGCAATCAACGGCAACGGCTTCTATCGCCTGAGCGACCAGGGCGCCATCAGCTACTCGCGCAATGGTCAGTTTCATCAAGACAAGGATGGGTACATCGTCAACAGCACCGGCCTGCGCCTCACCGGGTACACGGCGAACGCAGCCGGCCAGATCAATGCAGGCGCGCCGTCCGATATCTGGATTTCCAGCGCCGATTTACCGCCAAGCGCAACCACGTTGGTGAGCGCCCTGGTTAATCTGGACTCGCGGGAAGCAATACTGAGTTCTGCCGCCTTCAATATGACTGATCCAACCACTTACAGCAGCTTTATGCCGGTACCGCTACACGACAGCCTGGGAAATTCGCACACCGTATCGACTTATTTCGTCAAAACGGCCGCCAATGCCTGGGACGTATTTGCGTCCAGCGACGGCGCAATGCTCAATGGCGGGTTATCGATAGGCGCGCTTAATTTTCTGCCCAACGGCGCCCTCTCAGGCGCCGCAATATTTCCTGTGACGAAAACCGTGACTACCGGTGCGAATCCGGTGGTTTTCAATCTGGATTTTACCGGCACGACACAGTTCGGCTCCAGTTTCGGCGTCAACGCGCTGGCCGAGGACGGCTACGCTTCAGGCCGGCTGACCGGTTTTGACGTCGGCGCCGATGGCATGATCCTGGGCAGCTACTCCAGCGGTAAATCGTTAAGTCTTGGGCAGGTCGTGCTGGCTGATTTCGCCAATCCACAGGGCTTGCAGTCACAGGGCGACAATACCTGGATAGAGAGCCCCGAATCCGGCGTTCCCCTGATTGGCGTGCCGAAAACGGGGAGTCTGGGGGGCTTGCAATCGGGCGCGGTAGAGGACTCGAACGTGGAATTGACCTCCGAACTGGTCAATATGATCATGGCCCAGCGAGTTTACCAGGCCAACGCCCAGACCATCAAAACGCATGACCAGGTGTTACAGACGGCGGTAAATCTGAGGTAATGAAAGCGTGGAGATGAGTTGTAAGTAAATTTCCGCCCATTCCAAGGAATAGGAGTTATAGATGGATCGAATGATCTACACGTCAATGACCGGCGCCAAGCATACGCTGGGGCAGCAGGCCGCCGTGTCGCATAATCTCGCCAACGCGAATACCACCGCCTATCGAACCGAAACCAGCGTATTGCGCTCAGTGCCGATATTCAGCAAGGCATTGGCGACCCGGGCATTCGTGGTGGATTCAAGCGCCGGCGCGGATTTTCGTCCTGGCAAGTTACAGCAAACCGAGCGCGACCTCGACGTGGCGGTGCAGGGACCGGGTTGGATCGCCGTTCGGCTGGCAAACGGCAGTGAAGCGTATACCCGCAACGGCAATCTGCAGGTCAGCGCCAATGGCGTATTGCAGACGCGCGATGGTCTGAATCTACAGAGTGAGACCGGCCTGATCGCCATTCCTCCGGGGTCGACAGTCACGATTGCAAAGGACGGGACCGTTTCCACGGTGGCGATTCGTCCGGGATCGAATGAATCGAACGTCGTGCTGACAGCCGGTCGCATCAAATTGGTCAATCCGCCCGAAGCCCAGCTCACGCGCGGGCCGGACGGCCTGTTCCGGATCCCTGCCGGGGCGGCGAATGCAGATCCAAGCGTCACCCTTGTCGCCGGCGCGCTGGAAGGCAGCAACGTCAATGTCGTCGACGCGCTGGTTAACATGATTTCGCTCTCGCGCCAGTTCGAGACGCACATGAAGATGTTGAAAAACGCCGAAGGCAATGCGCAGCGGGCAAGCATCCTGCTGAGCATGAGTTAACACAGGGAAAAGCAAAAAACTGGTATAGATTATTCTCAGGAGACTTACATGATCCGCTCGCTATGGATTTCCAAGACCGGTCTGAATGCGCAACAGACGCAGATGGACGTCATCGCCAACAACCTGGCAAATGTCAGCACCAACGGATTCAAGCGCTCACGCGCGGTTTTCGAGGATCTGCTATACCAGACCTTACGCCAGCCCGGCGCCCAGTCGTCGCAGCAAACACAATTGCCATCGGGATTGCAGATCGGCACCGGCGTCAGACCTGTCGCTACCGAACGCGTATTCACGCAAGGTAATTTGCAGCAAACCGGGAATTCGAAGGACGTGGCCATTCAGGGCCGTGGATTCCTCCAGGTGCTGCTGCCGGACGGCACGATCGCTTACACCCGGGATGGCTCGTTTCAATCCGATTTCCAGGGGCAGCTCGTGACATCCAGCGGTTATCAGATTCAACCGAACATCACCATTCCCGCCAACGCCTTGAGCATCACCATTGGCCGGGACGGTACGGTTTCCGTCGCTCAACCGGGCTCCAGTGCGCCGGTTGAGGTAGGCACACTGCAACTCGCCACGTTTATCAACCCGGTCGGACTACAGAGCGTGGGCGAGAATTTTTATGTGGAAACCTTCTCCAGCGGCCCGCCCATTATCAATACTCCCGGTATAGACGGCGCCGGTATCCTCAAGCAGGGCTATGTGGAAACCTCCAACGTCAATGTGGTGGAGGAACTGGTCAACATGATCCAGACCCAGCGTGCCTACGAGATTAACAGCAAGTCGATCCAGACGTCGGACCAGATGCTCCAGCGCCTGTCTCAGATGTGATAGGTGGATGGGATAGGCGGCGATGAGCAGATGCGAGCGTAATGACTGCGGGAACACCAACATAAAGGCTCCAATGATCAAGGGTTTTTCGGCGAGGCGAAGAGGAAGGATCACGTGGCTTGGGGCGCCTGCGGCTGTCATGCTGCTCGCGCTTTCCGGCTGCATCAGCCTGCCGGCCCCCACCGCGATCGTACAGCAGCCGATGTCTTCCCGCGCGGCGCAAGACGGCCGGCCGGCCACCAACGGCGCCATCTATCAGGCGGGTACGGGTCATCAGCCGCTATTTCAGGATCGCCGGGCACGCCAGGTAGGCGATACGCTGGTGATCCTGCTCAACGAGAACACCAATGCAAGCAAAAAATCCAATAGCAGCGCCAACAAGGACGGCGGCGTGAATTTTGCCGTCCCCCCAGCGATATTCGGCGTGCCTATTACGAAAAATATTGATCTGGGGGCCTCATCTTCCAACGATTTCTCGGGCAAGGGAGAAGCGGCTTCCAGAAACAATTTCAGCGGAACGATCACCGTCACGGTCATTGAAGTGCTGCCGAACAACTACCTGGTGGTCAGCGGTGAAAAACAACTGGCCATGACCCAGGGCACCGAGTACATCCGTTTTTCCGGCGTGGTGCGCCCGGAAACCGTCATCAACAACACGGTATCGTCGATCCAGGTGGCGGATGCGCGGATCGAATACAAGGCCAATGGCTATATCGACGAGGCGCAGACGATGGGCTGGCTCTCGCGCTTTTTCCTGACCGTCTCACCGTTCTGAGAGATTCCGGAATGCTACCCACAGTCCAGACAAGAATCTGCCGGGTGCTTGCCATGGTATTGCTCGGCATTTTCACCACGGCGGCGCAAGCCGAGCGCATCAAGGACCTGGCCTCGATCAGCGGCGTGCGGGCCAATCAGCTCGTCGGGTATGGTCTGGTAGTGGGTCTGGATGGCACCGGCGATCAGACCAACCAGGCGCCATTCACCATACAGACCCTGACAAGCATGTTGATGCAATTGGGCATCAATCTGCCGCCCGGCACCAATCTGCGACTGAGGAACGTGGCGGCGGTGATGGTCACCGCCTCGCTGCCACCGTTCGCCCAGCCGGGCCAGGTCATTGACGTGACCGTGTCCAGCGTGGGCAACGCCAGAAGCCTGCGCAACGGGACTTTGCTCATGACGCCGCTCAAGGGGGCCGACGGCCAGGTCTACGGCATGGCCCAAGGCAGTCTGTTGGTCGGCGGCTTTGGCGCCGCCGCCAGCGGCAGCCAGGTGCAGGTCAATCATCTGAACGCGGGGCGCATCACCGGCGGCGCGACAGTCGAGCGCGCGGTGCCCGTCGCGCTGGGCGAGGGCAACATCATCCGGCTCGAGCTTAGCAACGCCGACTTTTCCAATACCAAACGAATCGTAGACGCCATCAACGGGAGATTCGGCGCGGGCACCGCCGCGGCGCTGGACGCCCGTGCGGTCCAGATCAACACGCCCGAGGGCGGCGACCAGCGCGTGGCCTTCATCGCGGAAATGGAAAGCCTGAATATCAGTCCCGCGCCGCCTCATGCCAAAGTGATCCTCAATAGTCGCACCGGTTCCGTGGTCATGAACCAGGCGGCGACGGTTGACGCCTGCGCCATCGCCCACGGCAATCTATCGGTGGTCATCAGCACCGAACCGGTGATCAGCCAGCCCGGACCATTTTCCAGCGGACAGACCGTGCAAGCGCAGCGTTCGACCATCGAGATCCAGCAGGAGTCCGGCATGCTTACGATGGTGGAGGGCGCCTCGCTGGCCGAAGTGGTGAAGGCGCTGAACGCGATCGGCGCGACACCGCAAGATTTATTGGCGATTTTGCAGGCGATGAAAGCAGCCGGGTCGCTGCGGGCGGATCTGGAAATCATCTGATGGCTGCTTCGGCTGACCTCTCCGGAAAATTCGCCCTTGATGTGCAGGCCGTCAACGGACTGCGTATCGATGCCAAAAGAGCCGACAAGGCCGGGCTTGAAGCCGCCGCCAAACAATTCGAAGCATTGTTCATGAACATGATGCTGAAAAGCATGCGCGAGGCTACCTCCCAGGACAGCCTGCTGGATAACGATCAGAGCCGTCTTTATATCTCCATGCTCGATCAGCAGTTGTCGCAAAGCCTGGCTTCACGCGGCATTGGTCTGGCGGACATGATGGTGCAGCAATTGGGTCGCGGATTGCCCGCGGATCTTCCGCGAGAAACCGTCGCTCCCGCCATCGGTCCGGTTCCGGCGCATCCCGGGGACGCAGCCTCACCGCAGACGTCGCCGCAGGAGAACGTACCCACCCAGCAGTCGCCCCGGCAGCCGCAGCAAACGAGCGCGCTCGCGCCGCAGCACTCGCAACCGTCGCAACCGCCGCCGCAGCACCCGGAGCCGCTTTCGCAACTGCTCCAGCAGACTGCGTTTCAATCCCGGCCGCAATCGCAGGCGGCCGAATTTCAGACGCGGCTGATGCCCCATGCGATCCAGGCCAGCCAGGTAACGGGAATACCGGCCCGGTTCATGCTCGGACAGGCGGCGCTGGAGAGCGGATGGGGTAAGCGGGAAATCCGCGCGGCGGATGGCACGCCCAGCCACAACCTGTTCGGCGTGAAAGCGGGCGGTAACTGGAAGGGCCCCGTAGTGGAAACGGTAACGACGGAGTATGTCAATGGCGTAGCGCAGAAGAGCGTCGAGAAATTCCGCGCCTATCCCTCCTATGCGGACGCCTTCCGCGACTATGCCAATCTGTTGCGCAACAACCCGCGCTATGCAGGTGTGTTGACTGAGGCGGCGCAAGGGCTCAATGCGGAGGGCTTCGCGCAGGGGTTGCAAAGGGCGGGCTACGCCACCGATCCGAACTATGCGGACAAACTGAGCCGGATCATCAGGACCACGCAGTGGTCATAGGAAGCGCTTTCCGTGATCCGCTGTGGCGCTAAACATTCTCCGTTCACAGCCGTTAACATGGAATATGGCTAGTGTAGTGAGTCAGAGATATCGTTACATAACCGATTCAAATGAATAAACCG
>JAKDLC010000206.1 GCA_030453055.1 Nitrosospira sp. | reverse complement strand
GCAGATTCGAGCCTACATCTGGGTGGTGCATGCCTTCCGGAAGAAATCCAAGAGCCGAATCAAAACCCCAAGGTCAGAAATTGACCTGATTAATGAACGACTGAAACGATTGAAGGAGGCTCTGCAATGAGCAATGACGATTTCAAACTGGTACGCGGGAGCGGCAACATCTTCCGCGACTTTGACAGGCCCAACGCAGACCTTCAACAAGGAATATAGGGTCAGACACTGAATATAGGGTCAGACACCATTAGCATTCAATTATCATTCAATTAAGCAGCGGTCTTTGTGGCGCGCGTAGAATCGCCCCGCCCGGCCAGGAGTCCGGCCACCGAAATATCTTCGTCAAGCTCGTCCCAGTGAATGCCGTTAACCGACAGTTCACATTGTTGGCGATGCTCCGGACCAGCATGCAGCAGTCGAGGGAACCACGCTAATGGGATGCCGAGTGTGCGCCCATCCGACAATTCGACCCACATACTGTTATCGTCAAACCGCACCGATTTAGCAGAAATACTCATTCCATGCTCCCTCAATAATTGCTGTGTTTTGCTCAACCGCTTCCGTAAGTTCGCGTAAGGTTCGAGCATCAAAACCATGGCTCTCAGCCACACGGACCATCGGATGCAACCAGAATTTCGCTTCGCCACCACTTCCGCGCACATGCACATGTACCGGTTCTCTCGGACTGCCTTCATTTGAGTAGAAGAAGAACCGGTATCCCTTATAGCGAAAAATGACTGGCATTCCAGTCCTTACGGTATGTGCGTCATTTCTCGCTGCTTGGCGAGATAGGAGAAAAATATCCGCCGCCCGACGCCAACGACTTTGCAGACTTCGTCGGCCGTTTTCCCGGAATTCTCATAGAGTACTTTGGCGTTTTCCAGTTTCACGACATCGGTTCGTGGCCGGCCTCCCGTTTTCCCGCGTGCCTTTGCCGATGCTCGGCCCGCGGACCGACGCGCCAATAGCCAATCCGATGCGCAGTTGGGTTCGAAAGAACGGATTCAAGAGCTTCCATAGTGCAAAAAAGTAGCACATATCGGGGGAAACTGCATTTTGTTTTTCGCAACGGTTTTTGCACTGGAAACCAGCCTGCCTGGCGCGCAGCTCCTGTTTCTTGGGAGAGAAAAGAAAAAGAGAAAATGGGTAACCCCATTCTGCTATTCATTTTGCTCTTCCGTGAATGCAGGCCACTTCGCAAACGCAACAACCCACAGAAGCACCAGAATACCGCCGGGGATTAGTGCGAGTAACGAAAATGCGGGCTTAAAGCCCGCCCGCCCAAAAATTCGCCAGAATGGCACGACGAAAAATATTGCGGATGCTATCAGCCAAGGTAGTATTCCGAATTCACCCATGTAACCTCCTCAAATAGATTGATGCTCACCAGTTGTTGATCAATCAGACACGTGCCAACGAATATTGTTGCTTAAGTGGATTCCTTTTGCATTCATGCGCATATGGGTAGCGAGTGGCGGACAATTGGACCGACCCTGAGCTATCCTCATGTAAATACCTCAATATTACAGTAGATTACGATATATATTTAATCTAAAATGACGAGTATATGAAACTTTTTTGAATGGACAACTTTTTTCTGATCGACTGATCACCCTTAAGCGGCGACCAGGAGCACCATGTATTGCGTGCGTCGTTACCGGTCAAAGGCCGGGCATTAACCTTGCACCGGGCAACGCTCGATGCCGACCTGCTGAAACTGCATCAACTGGCGATGACCGTATTCAATGAGGGATAATGATGGCCTCAATTCTACGAGTCACAATCCATTTTTTCCATGCATCTCTCAATCATTATTCCAGCTTTTAACGAAGAGCGCCTGATTGAACACTGTCTGCAATCCATTTCCGCGTCACTCGCCGCAAATTGTAAGCCCGGTTTTAAAGCCGAAATCATTGTGGTCGACAACAACTCCACCGACAACACGGCTAATCTGGCAAGGCAGACCGGTGCTCGGGTCGTTTTTGAGCCGATCAATCAGATCGGCCGGGCACGCAATGCCGGCGCAGCGGTAGCGAGCGGAGACTGGTTATTGTTTGTGGATGCCGACAGCGTCTTGAATCCCGGATTGCTTGCCGATATCTTGCGGCTGATCGAAGACGGCAAGAGCGTGGGTTGCGGCAGCACCGTACAAATGCAAGGATTGCCCTGGTGGGCGAGCTGGATATTGCAATTGTGGACGCGTATCTCGATTCTGTTTCGCTGGGCGGCGGGCACGCTGGTCGTATGCCGGAGCGATGCGTTCCATGAAGTCGGTGGTTTCAATCAGGAACTCTACGCCGGCGACGAAATAGGCTTGAGCCGGCAATTAAAGAAGTGGGGGCGGCAGCGCGGCCTTCAATTCGTTATCCTGACGAAACATCCGCTGGAGTCGTCATCGCGCAAGGCGGTGCTCTACTCCGGACGAGAGATGGCCGCTCAGATTCTGCGCGTCATTCTGCATCCACGCCGGTCATTGCAGGATAAGGAGCAGTTACCGATCTGGTATGATGGGCGGCGTTGAATCAATATACTTTGTGACGCGGACTACACCCGTTCAGACAGGGAGAAATTGCTTCAGCAGTTCTTCTGCTCCGAACCGCGAAGTTCATGGCGCAACTCGTTCTGTTCGGAGAGCATGCAAAACCGGGGGAGGCTAGGCTTCGATCCCGAACAACCCCCACCAGTCCCGTGCCGCGTGCAGCACACGCACGATTAACACACCATCAGGGCGCGGCAGGTAGAAGATCAGGACATTGTCGAAGTCCTTGACGTGCCATTTGCGCAGACCGTCGAGTTCAGAACGGCACAATGTCAGGGGTGCGCCCATCTTGGGTTGTTTGAGCAGGTCGTCGAAGCTGGCTTCGGCCTGGCTCAGAAACCGGTCGGCAATAGCTTCGCCAGCGTTTTCGGCTAGGTAGCGATAGTGCGCGATCAAGTCACGGCGGGCAGAGGGGCGTCGATAAACGTGCCCCATCGGGTGCGACTCTTTCGTGCCTTTTTCACCTGGGTCAAGGCTTCCTGGCGGATTGCTTGCCAGTCCGCGCACGTGAAAGCGGCTTCCTCTCCTTGCAGGCCTTCAAGCAGGAGTGTTTCGAGCTGTTCTTCGGCTTTGCGTTTCTCGTCGGCGCGGATTAGCTCGCGTACATATTCGCTCACGCTGCTATAGCGGCCTTGCGCGATTTGCCCATCCACGAACTGCTTCAAAGGTTCAGGTAGTGAAATATTCATGCTTTGCATGGGACACCTCCTTATCTCATTTATAGTGCCATAAATGGCACTAAATAGCAAAAATTGACATTACAAGGCATCCCCGCACGCGTGAGCGCCCCGCGCCAAAGTCGCGACCATCCGGTAACGATCCCTGATGCAGGAACCGGTGTGCGGCATTGGCTGTGCCCATGCACAAACGAACGTTTGCGCAACTGATTCAACCGAGCACGCGGTTGGAACTCTTTTGATTAAAATGGCGGCTGGTGACGCGACTGCTTGTTCTACCCTGTTCAAAAAGATGGATCGAGCCCGGCTGTTTCTACAGACGGCAAAAGCATGCGTATGTCGGATTCCCAACCCTTGAATTTCCTGGCCGCATTCTGCCGTTGCGCCGCTGTCGTGATGTTGTGCAGGTTCGCGACAAAAGCGCAGTTATACCGCGACAACCGCTGCGCGTATCGCTGATAGTCATCATCCGGTGAGCGATGAATGCGTTCAACGTAAGCGCGCAGCGCGGCTTGCGCTTTTTCTTGACTCGAACCCTCTGCGCTACCTGCGCTCAACTGTCGCAGTACCTGCACGAAATCCTGTTGACGGCGCTGGCGTTCGGTATTCCAGATATTGACGTCGTAGGGTGAAAGGCTTGCCAACCGGGTAATAAGCGCTTGTTGCTCATTATCGAGTTTCCCGTAGAGGGCCTCGGCTCGTTCAACTGTGCGCTCGATTGATTTCTTGAGCCGCCGTGAGGTATCGCCTTGCAGATTTTCGTCACGGAATTCTTCATTGGATTTGGCGTATCGCCGTTCGATATTCTGTATCTGCTGTGGCGTCAGCGTTAGCATTATCTCCGCCGTCATCGGTATGGCGCGTTCAAACGCTGCGTCCATGTAACCGCGCCCTTCCCTCCACAAGCCGCACGTATGCTCGGCTGTAATATCTTCCAGCACGCGATTCTGCGCTTGCGCAAGTAGGTTGGCGTACTCAGGCAGATGTGCATGCCGGTGCCAGGCAAACCACTGCGCCAGAGCCTCGCGCGTGCGCAGTTTCTGTGTATCGTTGAAATCCACAAACCCGTCAAGCCACCAGTAAGTCAGATGATCCGCCTGGTTATAGCCAAAACGGGCTACGCTGCATCCCGTAATGGCGGACAACGCTAAAGCCAGCATCAACCAGCATAAACCGTAGGGCGCCAATAAGCGAAGCGCATTGCGCCGTATATCTGCGACAATCGGTAGCGTCAGAAAAGATTTGATCATGATTCCGGATATTGTAATCACAGCAGCGCCAGAGGTGCAACGCATGCGACCGGCACTATCGGGGAATGCAATAATCCTAAATCCGGTAGTTGACCGCTCATCTAATAGATCAGAGTCATGATTAATAGCAATATTTCGTATTATTTGACGCTCACCTTCCGGGTGAGGCCGCTACGGGGTGAATTGCACGGTTTTTGCGGCGCATGGCGGCGTTGCAACTTCTTGGAATGGAGCAACCATTCCGCGTCGTTGCGCCTTGCCCTGCACCCCAAAAACCGCACACTTCACC
>JAKDLC010000205.1 GCA_030453055.1 Nitrosospira sp. | reverse complement strand
ATTAATAACAATATTTCGTATTATTTGACGCTCACCTTCCGGGTGAGACCGCTACAACTACCGGATTTAGGATAATTCCCTTACTTCTTTTTCATGTAAAACATGAATTCCCCTTCTGTTTCCGACAAGGACAGCAACTCATTGCCCGTTTGCTCAGCAAACACCTGGAAATCAATCACTGCGCCTGGATCCGTGGCCATGATTTTCAGCACCTGTCCGGTAGTCATGTCCACCAGTGATTTTTTTGTGCGCAGGATAGGCAAGGGACAGTTCAGACCACGCACATCCAGTTCTTTGTCGCAATTCATGCGTACTCCTCGGTCGCTGATATAGCAATAGTTTGTCATGCTATCCCAAATGCAGCAAAGTAATTTCCGGAACAATCCATTTCATGCCATCATGTTATTTTGAGTGATAGCAGTAATCATTATGCCTGTCAATTTAACGCCCCCACTACCCGAACAACTGCTGCCGATAAAAGGCGTATCCCTTGGCATCGCAGAAGCCGGCATCAAGAAACCAGGCCGCAAGGATCTGCTCGTGATTGCACTGGATGCAGGCACAAAGGTCGCCGGTGTGTTTACGCAAAACGATTTCTGCGCGGCGCCCGTGGTGGTCGCTAAAGAGCATCTCTCGAATCCGGATTCTGAATCCTCGATTCGTGCATTGGTCATCAATACCGGTAACGCCAATGCCGGCACCGGCGACGAAGGGATTGCGCACAGCCGCGCCGCCTGTACCAAACTGGCCCGGCTGCTTGGCTGCGACAGTCACCAGGTATTGCCGTTTTCCACCGGCGTGATTATGGAACCGCTGCCGCTGGAAAAAATTGTCGCAGGCTTACCCTCGGCGATCGCCAATCTTCAGGCCGACAACTGGTTTGCCGCCTCGCAAGCAATCATGACGACCGATATCGTACCTAAGGCAGTATCGAAGCGGATTTCACTCGACGGCGCTGTGGTGAGTATTACGGGCATTGCCAAAGGCTCCGGGATGATCCGCCCAAACATGGCGACAATGTTGGGTTACATAGCAACCGATGCGGCTTTGAGTCAGCCGCTGTTGGGGGAAATTGTACGGCACGCGGCGGAAAACTCGTTCAACCGCATCACCGTGGATAGTGATACTTCAACCAATGACGCCTTCATTCTCATCGGAACGGGCCAAGCCGGCAATTCAACGATCACGGATAACACCAGTGCGGAATTCACGGCTCTGCAAGATTCGATAACGGAGGTTGCAATCCAGCTTGCGCAAGCGATTGTGCGCGATGGGGAGGGCGCGACCAAGTTCATCACCATTCAGATTGAGGGTGGCGAAACATCGGGCGAATGCGATCGCGTGGCGTACGCCATTGCTCATTCACCGCTGGTTAAAACCGCCTTTTTCGCATCCGACCCGAATCTTGGCCGGATACTTGCAGCCATTGGTAATGCAGACATAGATGAACTGAATGTAAGCAGGTTGCAACTCTATCTGGACGACGTACTGGTTGCGGAGAATGGCGGCAGGGCGCACGGCTACCGGGAACAAGATGGCCAGCGAGTGATGAAGCAATCGGAAATCACCGTGCGGGTCGTACTGAACAGAGGGCGGGCCTCAGCGACAATATGGACGTGCGATCTGTCGTATGATTATGTACGCATCAATGCGGATTATCGAAGTTAGCGTCAAGACGATAAGCAATCATTAGCGAAGCAAATCCGCAAACTCCAAACACACGCATGAAAAACACAGTTGCCCGCACTTGGCGCGCAACTGGCATCTCGCATCGACACGTAATCAGAATTCTCTTACGCCTCTTATTCTTATTTCTTTCCATACGCGCGGGATAGCGCACCCGCTACCGAACTACCTACTCGCCCATGGGTCTCATGTGTTGCAGCTTGCGGTCGGACGCCCGTGTCCCATATTGATAATGGTCCTCGCCGATGCCGGCGCGCGCTTCGTAGTCAGTCTTCTGGGATGGATCGCCATGTCCGGAACGGTCGCCGGATCGGCCTTCCCCGTACTTCTTGTCCTGATTTTTCATTCCGCCATATCCCTCCTTCTTGTCGCCATAGTGGGCCTCGGCCACCATGTAGCCCTTATTCAGACTTTGTGTGGTGAAAGGACTCTCAACAGCGGATGCTACGGGTGCAGTCCCGAGCATGGCTGCAAAGGCGGATCCGAGTGCAAGGGAAATAATCGACTTTCTACTGGGTACGCTATTCATAATGTCTTCTCCTGAATGTTTTACTTGGTTTTTCATAAAAAGCTTGCGAAAGCACATTTGTCAGCTTGTTAACGCGGATGTCATAAATTGACGCGCGCCCTTGCTGGTCTTTTGTTTCGTATGGGAATTTTGCTTAGTCGGGCGTATGAGTCACTACGCCGCTCCCTCACAAAATCCCCCTTACAAAACAAAATCCTGCGCAATCATCACGCGAATTTATGAAACATCCGGGTTAAAGCATAACAAAGAAGTCGATATCCCTGCAACCGGAATCAAAATTCTTCAAATTGAAACTTACTCGCCCATGGGTTTCATGTGTTGCAGGTAGCGGTCGGTCGCCCTTGTTCCATATTGATAATGCTCGTCGCCGATGCCGGCTCGCTGTTCGTATCCAGGCTTTCCGGATCGCTCGTTATATCCGTGACGGTCGTGATAATCGTGATAATCCCGGTCGCCCGACTTCGAACCGTATCGCTCGCCAGAACGCTCGCCGGACCTTTGTCCGTGGCCATAACCATGCTTCTTCCTTATCATGTTCGCTTCATCTTTATCGATATATCCGTCCTTGTTGGCATCCATCTTCTCGAACATCATCTGACTATGGCGAGCATGTTCTTCCTTGCTAACCCTGCCATCCTTGTCGGTATCCGCCATGGACATGCCACATCGGCCTTCACCGTACTTCCTGTCTTGATCTTTCATTCCGCCATATCCTTCTTTCTTTTCACCATAGTGGGATTCGGCCACCATGTAGCCTTTAGTCAGAGCTTGTGTGGTGAAAGGACTCTCGCCAGCGGACGCAACGGGTACGGTCCCGAGCGTGGCTGCAAAGACGGATCCGAGTGCCAGGGAAATAATCGATTTTTTGCTGGGCATGTTGTTCATAATGTCTTCTCCTGAATGTCTTACCTGATTTTTGACAATAAGCTCGCGGAAAGCATGCTTGCCGATTTGTTACGCTTCAAAAAAACCGAAACCAAACCTTGCGGATACAACGTAACAATTCAAATTGTTGTATTTTCCTCGCAAGGATTCCGTACGATAGCGCACATAATGAGCATGATTCAAGTACCTGAACCTAAGATGGGTAATGTAACCCGGATGTTTCATCCTTCTGATATCGTTGAAGTCGCCGTTGCGGTCATTACCCGGCCGGACGGCGCCTTTCTTCTCGCCCGCAGGCCCGAAGGCAAACCTTATGCGGGTTACTGGGAGTTTCCCGGCGGCAAGGTGAAACCGAATGAATCGTTGGCGCATGCACTCCGGCGCGAATTGCTGGAAGAGCTGGGCATACTTGTCGAACATGCCTATCCCTGGATCACCCGCACGTTTACCTATCCCCACGCTACGGTGCGCCTGTACTTTTATCGTGTCCTGGAATGGTATGGCAAGCCCCATCCTCATGAAAATCAGGAGTTGTCGTGGCAATTCGCGGATAAGGCCGGGGTTGAACCGTTGCTGCCGGCCAACGCGCCGGTATTGCAGGCGCTTGATCTGCCGCCGGTTTATGCAATCACAAACGCCGCGGAATCGGGAACAAAAGTTTCATTAGCGCGGATGGAATATGCGCTGCAAGAGGGATTGCGGCTGATTCAGGTACGTGAGAAAGGAATGACGAGAGAAGATTTGCATGTTTTTGCAAGCGAAGTGGTTACACGTGCTCATCGCCACGACGCCAAAGTATTGGTGAACGGAAACGTTGACTTGTTTCGGGAAATCGGTGCGGACGGCGTGCATTTTCCGTCCACACAGCTGATGACTCTTGCGGGACGTCCGGACATCGAGTGGTGTGGCGCATCCTGTCATAATGCAGAGGAGCTTTTTCGAGCCGAGCAGTTGGGTATGAATTTTGCTGTACTTGCACCGGTGCTGCCGACGCTGAGCCATCCCGAGGCTTCGACATTAGGCTGGCAAAAATTCGCCGCGCTCGTCCGAAATTGTTCGATCCCGGTGTACGCGCTTGGCGGCTTGCGGCAGGAAGATTTAATCACGGCTTGGGAACATGGCGGCCACGGCATCGCCATGATGCGAAGTATGGCGTAGATTCATCGATACTTCGCTATTTTTCGTCCTTCGATGCCTCGTCCTCCTTTTCGGCATCCGCGATTCGGTAGGATTCTGTAGCCCATTCCCCTAAATCGATCATCTTGCAGCGCTCCGAACAAAATGGGCGATAACGATTGCCAGTCTCCCAAGCGACGATCTTGCCGCATTGCGGACAGTTGACGATGGGCGGCTTCATACGTCAATAAATGGTAAGTAACGGGATTTAAGATTACCGGAAAACCCGAGTGTGGTCCACAGTGCACTGTTCATGAGCTTCACTTATCGTGTTTTCTACCATCCAATCAACGCGTTTATCATGAATGTTTATTTTCTAATACTTGCTATGTTAAAATGGTTAAGTTTTTTAGAAGTGTTTTAAAAGTGGTTAAAGATTTTTTAGAACGTTGGAAACAAACTGAACCCGAATGTTTCATAAATTAACGCGCGTCCTCGCTTGTCTTTTGTTTCGTATGGGAATTTTGTTCAGTCGGGCGTATGAATAACTACGCCA
>JAKDLC010000204.1 GCA_030453055.1 Nitrosospira sp. | reverse complement strand
AATATGGGGATAATATTGTCCAGAACGACACCCACCCCCCCGGGAGCACCGTTGCCGCGGCGGGACCGAGGCGGCGGCAGCGGCTCTCCTTCGATTACACCCATTACCCGCTCGATGCCTGCATCGATACCCCCGGCAAAATCTGCCTGCCTGAGTTTAGGGACCATTATTTCATCGACTATCCGCTTGGCCATCGCATCCGGCAGCACGCCTTCCAGCCCATAGCCCACTTCTATGCGCAACCCTCTGTCGCGCTTCGCAAGCACCAGCAGCACGCCATCATCCACCCCCTTTCGCCCCAGCTTCCAGGCCTCGGCAACGCGAATCGAATACTGTTCGATGGTTTCGGGTTGTGTGGTGGGAACCATCAATACCGCGATCTGGCTGCCTTTCTTCGCCTCAAACGCCGTCAGTTTTTGCTCCAGTTGCGCGGTCTCGTTCGCGGAAAGCGTTCCTGTCAGATCGGTGATGCGCGAGGTGAGGGGCGGAACCGCTACTTCCGCTGCCGGTAAAGAAACGGAAAAAAGCAATGCGATGAAGGCGAGGGCTTTTTTCCAGGCTTGAATCATGATAATCAGATAAGATACGCCGCGATTTTTATTATTTTGCTGGCGATGGCGCGCTGAAATCCACCTTGGGCGCAGTGGAAATTTCTTTCTCATTCTCCACGGTGAGACTGGGCTTCACCTGGAAACCGAATGCCATTGCGGTAAGATTGCTGGGGAACGAGCGCACGACCACGTTGTACTCCTGTACTGCCTTGATGTAACGATTGCGGGCTACGGTAATACGGTTCTCGGTGCCTTCAAGTTGCGCCTGCAATTCACGAAAATTAGCGTCCGATTTAAGTTGCGGGTAGTTCTCGGCCACCACCAGCAAGCGCGACAACGCGCTCGTCAATTCTCCCTGGACACTCTGAAACCTGGCGAACGCCTCCGGATCGTTAATGAGCTCGGGTGTCGCCTGCATGCCGCCCACCCTGGAGCGGGCATTGGTTACACCCAGCAGCACCTCCTTTTCCTGCGCGGCGAAACCCTTCACCACATTGACCAGATTGGGAACCAGATCAGCGCGGCGTTGATACTGATTCAGAACTTCCGCCCAACTCGCCTTGATCTGCTCGTCGGTGGACTGCAAGGTATTGTAGCCACAACCGCTCAAGGTAACGGTAAGAAGCAACGTCAGGGACAGCAGCAAGTTATGCATGGCATTCGTCCTGAAAAGATTTTGGTACAGATCAAATGATGGGTTGCGCTTCGCTCCACCCATCCTACTGAAAACCATATAGCGGCATGTAAGTAAATGGGGATTAAATCGCCGATTGCAACAACTTCTGCATTGTGCTTCTGGCAAAACACAAATCCTCCCAGACCTTCGCTTTATCCTGAAGCGTGCGTAGCAGATAGGCGGGATGGTAGGTGACGATGACAGGGATGCCGGCATGCTCGTGCACTCTGCCGCGCAGGCTGGCCAGGTTGGCATCGGTATGCAGCAGGTTCTGCACAGCGACTTTCCCGAGCGCAATGATGAGTTTGGGCTTGATCAACTCGATTTGCCGCGCAAGGTACGGTTCGCACCGCTGCGCTTCATGGGAAGCGGGATTTCTGTTGCCGGGTGGACGGCATTTTACGATGTTGGCAATGTAGACGCTCCGGCCGCGCCGCAGATCGATTGCCGCCAGCATGTTGTCCAGCAGTTTGCCCGATGGTCCGACAAAGGGCTCCCCCGCGGCATCCTCTTCGACACCCGGTCCTTCGCCCACGTACAGCCAGTCGGCATTCCTGTCCCCTATGCCAAATACCGTGCGGGAGCGAGACCGGCACAACGGGCAGGCGATACACCCCTCGACGCTCGTTTTGAGTTGATCCCAACCCATACGCAGGATTTCCGAACGCCGGTCTTCGGTCGCATCGACCCGGCGACCGGAACCCTGCTCTCCGGGATCGGCTTGCGCGGCAGGAAGTCGATCGGGTGTATGGGCGTCTTTAGCACGCCACAATGGCGTCAAGCCCAGCTCGTTAAGTATTTCTCTACGCCTCATCTCCCTGGAGTCGCCGGATGCGGTCAAAACATCAACTCCATGACCAATGAGTCCTCGCGTCCTCCCATTGCAGGATAATAGTCCCTGCGTTTGGCGATCTGCCTGAACCCGATGCGTTCATACAGCCTGGCGGCGGCATGATTGGACTCGCGCACATCCAGAAACATCGATCGCGCATGCCGCTCTTTGGCGACCTGGATGAAATGCCGCAACAATCTCTCGCCCCAACCTTTATGTTGCGATCCCGCGGCAATGCTAAGGGTCAGCAAATGGGCTTCTTCCGCTCCAATTATCATCACGCCGTAACCAAAAAGGTGGCCGCCCTGCTCCAACACCAGGCAATGATAGCCACTGTCGATCGAATCACTGAAATTGCCACGCGTCCAGGGAAAAAGAAAAACCTCACGTTCGATCGCCACTACCGCATCCACGTCCGTCAGCGTCATGCGCCGGACTTGAGGCATTTCCTGTAATTGGGCGCTCATCGTTCCCCTTCCTTGAGGGCCACCTTGTTACGGATATAAAGCGGCGCGGCATCCGCGGGGTCGAGACCGAGCCCCTTTGCGAATCCCGGCGCAGCCAGCTCAACTATGGCGCGGGCGCGTGGCCGCAGACCGCTGATGATGCGACTGACACTTCCATCGTAGCGCGTGCGCAACGCCTCGGCATGCATGGAAAAACCGCTGCCGCAACCCGTCCAATTGCACCCTGGCATCAATGGCGCGTGCTGCGGCAGGCAAAGAGCCGGCCCGCTCACCGTTTGCCACCCATCTACCGCTTTTGTGTAAGCGGCATGATAAATTTCATTCATACGCGCGTCGAGCGCGGTAATCACATTACCATTTCCGGCTTCCTGCGCCAATGCTTCCAATGTGCATACGCCCATCACCGGCAAGTCCGCGCCAAAAGCCAGTCCCTGCGTCACTCCGCAAGCGATGCGCAGACCGGTGAAAGAGCCCGGTCCGGCGCCGAACGCAATGCCATCCAGTCGCGCCAATGTCAGCCCCGATTCGTCCAACAGTCGTTGCAACATCGGCAAGATCAGTTCGGAATGCCGCCGTTCCGCGAAAATTTCCCTACTCAATACCTCGCCATCCAGTAATAGTGCAATCGAACAATATTCGGTGGAAGTGTCGAGCGCGAGAATTTTCAAGAGTCGAATAAATATCCGAAAAATGTAATAATTCAGTGTTTCGTGTCACTTTACCATTATCTCAGGGAGGAGTCATGGGCATCACGTGGATACTCGTCGCAAATGCAAGCGCAGCCTACCTATACGTAAATTACGGGCCAAAAAAAGGGCTACAGAAACTCAAGGAATTCAAACACGACGCCAGCAGGGAAAAAGGGCAGGATCTGGTTTCGGACCGCCCCGGACACAACAAAAGTCATGGCAATGGCCGTGGCGCCTACGTACCCGCCACCGATCCGAAACAAAACCAGGCCCAGAACTTTGCCCTCGAGCTGGCCAGGGAACTCGAGCACGGGCGCACAACCAATAGCTACCAGCGTCTGATTCTGGTTGTGTCAACCCCATTCATGGGACTGATCAACAGCAGCCTGGGCAGCCATGTGCGTACCTTGGTAAGCGACACGTTTGAAAAAGATTACACCAGGGCCAGCGAGAAAAATCTGACAAGGCATCTGGAAAGCTGTATTTATCTCTGATACTTGCCCGGATTTGCCCGGATTTTCATAAATTGACGCGCGCCATCGTACAAATTTATGAAACATCCGGGCTTGATACTCATGCCAAAGGCCAGCGGCCGATAGGGATGTAAACCGAGCCGCCGCTGGCCTGCTCCGATTTCACCAGCACCCATTCACGCACCCGCCAGGCTATCGGCTCGGTCAATTCAGGCAAGGTCTTGCACGACGCATCCCTCGCCAACGTTATGTGCGGTCGATAGGCTCGCCGCTCCAATGAAAACCCGGCGGCGGATAGCGCATTCTGTAAGGCGGTTACCAGATTTATGAGTTCCCGAGGGACCTTGCCGGTCGACGCATAAACAATGTTGTTGTGTTTCCAGTAGCGAATCTCGTCAACGACAAAGTCAAAAGCGCGCGCTCCAGAAGCCTGAACGTCATCGGCTATCCGACATAGCGCCGCCAGCTTGCCGGTATCCACTTCTCCCACAAACACCAGCGTGAGATGCGTATTTTCTGCTTTCGTTTTTCGCCCCCCGCAGAGCGACTCCAATCGCAATTGTCTTGCCAGCCCGGCCAGTTGCTTTTGCGCGGTATCGTTCGGCCATATTGCAAAGAAAACCCGGACCGTTTTTCGCCCGATGCCCGTATTTTCTTCAGCTACCCGCATCATCCAGTCGGGTAATCAGGCATACCGCCTCCGCCTCTATCCCCTCGCCCCGGCCAACAGGACCCAGGCGTTCAGCGGTCTTGGCCTTTACATTGACGTCCCCTGTCCGTATGTGAAGGTCCTGCGCGATGTGGGTAACCATAGCGGGAATATGCGGCGACATCTTCGGCGCCTGCGCGATGATCGTGGCATCTATATTCATCACCTTGTAATAATGCTCCGTCAGCATGCGAGAAACATTTTGCAATAACACGCGACTGTCGATGTTCCGGTAACGCGGATCGGTATCGGAAAAATGCCTGCCGATATCGCCCAGCGCCGCCGCACCCAGAAGCGCATCGCATATCGCATGCAGCAACACGTCCGCATCGGAATGTCCGAACAGGCCTTTCTCGTACGGGATGACGACACCGCCGATAATGAGTTTGCGGCCCTCGACCAATCG